>NZ_JARBDB010000029.1:0-14808 GCF_036577605.1 Paenibacillus sp. GYB004 | reverse complement strand
GAAGCCGCCTGCGACCGCGAGGTAGGCGCGGCAGCCGTCCGCAACGCGCGCGAAGGCGAGCACGGCGCCGCGGCGGACGAAGACGGGGCGCCACGCGGGCAGCGGGCGGCCGTCGACGGTCGGCAGCGCGCCGCCGCCGGTGACGGCGACGAGCGAGTCGGCGTCCAGCCGGAGCGCGAAGCCGGCGAGCGTCAGCTCGAGCGCGGCCGCATCCGGAGCGTTGCCGACGAGCGCGTTCGCCGTGCGGTGCGCGAAGCCGTCCATCGGGCCGGATACGGAGACGCCGATGCGCTGATGACCGAGACGGCCGCCATCTTGCACGGTGGCGAGCAATCCGGATTTTATAACAACCGCCGAACCGCCGGCAGGGGGTTGCTCTTGTCCTTGCTCTTGTCCTTGCTCTTGTCCTTGCTCTTGTCCTTGCCTATTCACGGACGCCGCCAGCTCCTCGAACCGCTCCGGCGTTATCGCTTCGAACCGGACCCGGTCCCCCGGCCGCAGCAAAGACGGCCGCAACTGATCGTGAGGGCGAAACAGCGCCAGCGGCGTCCGCCCGATCAGGTTCCAGCCACCCGGCGTGGCCTGCGGATACAGGCCGGTCTGCGTCCCCGCAATCCCGACGCTACCTGCCTCGACTAGCGGACGGGGTGTATCCCTGCGTGGCGTCGCCAGCTCTTCGGGAAGTCCCGCCAAATATGGAAATCCCGGCGTAAACCCAATCATAGCGACGACATAGTCGGCGCCCGCATGAATCGCCGCGGCCTCCTCCGCACCCAACCGGCGGCAAGACGCGAGCGCCTCCAGATCAGGCCCGTAATCGCCGCCGTAGCATACCGGGATAACCACCGTTTCCGTCTCGGCCGTATCGGCAATTCCGCCTCTTTCCAACAAACTTTGCACGGCATCGCATACCGCTTCAAACGGCGAATTAATGTTCCCTTGTTCCCCCTGCTCGCTCCAATTCCGGTATACGATCCATGGATCGTAATAAATCGCCAGAGCCGCATAAGCCGGTACCGCTTCAAGGAAGCCCGGAAACGGCTCCGTTTCCAGCCGGCCCGCCAGACCGCGCACATTTAGAATAGTCTCGGTCTCAATCTGCTCCCCAAACCGTACAAGCGCACAAGCATCGCCCAAAGGAATCATAATCGGCCCCGTACTCCCGCTTTGCAAACGCCGCACCTCCATGTTCCGTCTCTCCATCAGCCTGCCCCCCTAACGGACTTCCTTGTCGGTTATTTCATCCCTGTACCTTCATTTGTCCCGCCAAGGGTTAGGTCCGTTTCATTTCGTCTTCCCACGTACGTTTATCACAAAGGGAATTCTACCACAATTAGCCGCATAACGCCGATCAACTATTGTGGAATACTGTCGAAATTCATCCTATTTTCACCCGAATGGCGGAAATTCGTGACTTTAATCACACTCCATTCCGCCCAGCTCTAGTATAATAAAACTATAATGCGGCAAATCCGCGCAATTTTGAGGGAGGAACTGTCATGAGGTTCGGTCTTGTCCGGAAATTAGTGCTCGGCATATCCGCAGTTTCCATTATTACATACGGCACAAGCGCCTTTTTCATCTTTGTGCTAAAGCCTCTGATCGCGCCGAATATGGCCGACTGGCTTTACGTCAGCGGCATTCTGGTTTTGGGCATTTTATGGACGAGCTTCCTCGGTTGGCTGGCCGCGCAAGTGTTAATAAAACCTCTTCTTCGTCTATCAGCTGTCGTGGATGAAGCGGCGACGGGGAATTTGAACGTATCGATCCCGGAATATAGGTCCAACGACGAGATTATGCGCCTGCATCGCTCCTTCGGCACGATGCTCGGGAACTTGAGGCAGATCATTTCCGATTTGACGGATAACGTCGCGATCGCAGACCGGAGCGCGAACTCGCTCAGCTCTGCGATCGGTCAGGCGACTCAACAGATTGAGACGATCGCCCTTACGATCGATAAAGTAGCGGAGGGAGCTTCCAGTCAGGCCGGTTCCGCGCAGTCGATGTTTCATTCGGTGGAGCGGGTAACCGAAACGGCCGGAGAGGTGAACCGTCAGGCGGAGCATGCGATCGAGCTGTCGGACACGATGGTCCGTACGATTACCGACAGCGGGGATACTTTCCGTTCGCTCGTCGCAGGCTTGGAGGACGTATCCGAGACTAGCGAAAGAACGCTCAGCATCGTCCGCAAGCTGGATCAGCATGCCAAGGAGATCGGGCAAATTTCCACCCTCGTCGGCGAAATCGCCGGACAGACGCAGCTGCTTGCGCTAAATGCTTCCATTGAAGCGGCTCATGCCGGGGAACACGGACTCGGCTTCTCCGTCGTCGCGGAGCAGATCCGCAAGCTGGCCGCTACCAGCTCGGAGGCCGGGGAGCAGATCCATACGCTGGTTCGGCAAATGCAAGCTCAAACCGACGTCGTCGTCCGCGAAACGGACAACCAGGTGCGGCTGATCCGTACGGAGACGTCCAAGGGCGAGTCGGCCGGCCGGGCTTTGGCGGAAATAACGTCCTCCGCTCAAGAAACGGCGCAAGCTTTGCAAAGCATCGTCAGCTATATGAGCGGTCAAGCGGAGCAGATCCAGCGAACGTTCGAGGAGGCAAAGGGGATTGCGGACATTGCGGAGACCATATCCGCTGGCGCCACCCGGGTAGCCGAGGCGACCCAGGAACAAACTGCGGTGATGGAGGAAATTGCCGCTTCCTCCGACGTTCTTCGCAGCGAATCGGAAGACTTAAAGCGGAAAACGGTCATTTTCCGCTTGTAGCAATCTTTCCCGCGCAGACGCGACTCCCTTCGTACCGTGCAAGCGCAAACGGCAGCTCCCCATCTCCGGACGGGCGCTTCCCCGGTACTTACGCTTTGCGAGCCCACCTCAGCCACAGGTTCGCGGCAAGCGTGATAGAAGTAAATAAGAGATGGCGGCTTGAATGTGGGCTGGCGGTGCGGATAAGGGATAGGCGTACGAATAAGAGTATGACGTGCGAATATGGGGTTGACGCGCGATTAAGGGTGGACATCCAAATGTAGTTTGTCGTGCGACTATGGATGGACATCCGAATATGGGTTTGACGCGCGAATAAGTGGTAGCGGTATGAATAAGTGATGATTGAAGCTCTTATTGCAGCAGGTATCGGCGAAAAAATCAAATTAAGAGCGGTTTGCACCCCCTATTTCCACGTAACATGGCCTAAGTCGCCATCAAGCCGGATTTAGGGGTTCCAAACCGCTCTTATTTCTACTTCTCCCCGAGATTTTGCCAAATTAAGAGGTAGCAAAGGCTCTTATTGGTTGACCCACCTTCGAGTGACGCCAAGCAGTACGAGTTGGGGGCATCATACGGCGCAGAATAGGTAACTCTTCGGTACGTTCGCTACTTCGCGTGCTCCCACTGCCGCATAGCACTGCCGCACTGCCGCACTTCAACACTTCCGAGCTCCCGCACGCCTGCACTTCCGCCCAGTCGCATTTCCGCCCCAGCGTCTGCCCTGCGGCATAGCGACTACCATCAGGCAGCCGGGCGGCGGCATCACCATCGCCTGCACGCGACCAGGCTGGGATGAGGGAAGGTGAAGCGAATGTCACCCCCGGAAGCCCGCCACCACTTCCCAGTTTCCGTCCACCGTGGCTTTCACCGTCTTGCGCTCGAGGATGTAGCTCGCGATCAGCTCGGACATGTCTATCGGAATATCTTTGACGACCGGCTTGCCGGCATACATCGTATAGTCGCCGCCGCCCCCGGCGCGGTAATTGTTCATCACCACGTCGTACTCGCCCTCCGGGTCGACCGGCTGTCCGCGATGGGTCAGCCTGACGATGCGGCTTCCTTCCGGACGCGATACGTCCAGCGTATATTCGATCCCTTCCCACATGTCATAGTTGTAATGCTGCGGCTTGGGCACGGCAAACTTCGGATTGATCCGGATCGCCCCGTCGTCTCCAACCGTAAAATAGGCTGCATTCCGCTCCAAGGCCGCCGCCATATCCCGTCCGGTAATGCGGATCACCTTCAGCGTATTCGGGTAAATGTAGTTCGATACGATATGACGCATCGTCACATGAGCCGGGAACCCCGGCGAATCGTCGGTGAACAGCGCGGTATTCGATATAGCCGCTCCGGACGTCTCCATCTGCACCTTATTAATAAACTCGATCAGCGCATTGTCCTTCGTCCGGATCAACAGCGGGTCGCGAACCGTCATATCCCCCTCGATCGTGCCGATCGGCGTATCGAGCCAGACTTGGGCAGCCGCTTCGTAAGGTCCGGCCAAAGCCACGATATCCGGGTCTGGCACAATCCCGCTTACGCTCAGCAGCTCCGAGCTTTTGTCCGCTACCCGCCAACGGCCGCCGGACTTTTTCAGTGTCAGCTTGACGATTCCGGCTTGCTGGCCCAGATAGCCCGGCTGCACGATCGTCACCCCGTTAATCAATAGGCCAGCCAATTCCCGGTGCTGATGTCCGGTTAGCAGTACATCGATGCCCGGCACCTCCATGCACAGCCGGTAGCCTTGATTTTCCCCCGTCAGCCTCTCCGACGCTACTCCCGTAACCGGATCCGATTCGAATCCGCCGTGATACGAGATAACGACGACATCCGCCTTCCGTTCCTCGCGCAAGTAGGGGACCCACCGTTTCGCCGTTTCGACCGCGTCGATAAAATCGAGTCCCTGAATATGGCTCGGATTTTCCCAGTTCGGAATATACGGCGTCGTCAGCCCGAGAACCGCGACAGTCGCCCCGCCGAACTCCCGGATCACATAAGGCCTGCCGAAAGCCGGCTCCTCCGTCCCTTCTCTGACGATATTGGCCGACAGCCAAGCAAACGCGGACTCCCCTATCGCTTTGTTCAGCACGTCCAGACCGTAGTTGAACTCGTGGTTGCCGATCACCGCAGCGTCGAACTTCAACTCGCTCAGCGCCAGCACCATCGGATCGGCGGGACGATTATCGATTCGCGCATGGTAATAGGCGAGCGGCGTTCCCTGAATCAGATCCCCGTTATCGACTGCGAGAACGAATCCGCCCTCCCGCTTCGCGATTTCCCGCTGCTGCCGGAGCAGAGTAGCGATCTTCGCAAGCCCCGACTCCGCAGGGCTGTTATCGGCATACCTTACGGGCAGCAAGCTTCCGTGCAAATCGCTGGTCTCCACAATCGTAATCCGGACTTGTCCGTCTGCTTGAAACAATGCGGCTCCTCCTTGCGGCGTTTTCTCCCCCCCACTATAGCAGTGCAAAAGCGCCATTACAAACCGGGCCTTCCCTCCCGAATGGCCCGATCCCCCCGCTCGCTTCAAAATCCGTCTCCGGGCAGGAGGCGGATTGTTTTTTGTTGACATATTCCTCAACGGCCGTACAATTAAAAGCAACGAAAGGTGGCAGCGACTATGAGCGAATTCGGCATTTTACTCCGTCAATTGCGCAAGAACAAAAAAGTAACCCAGCGGCAGCTCGCCGATTGGGTAGGGATCGACTTTACGTATATAAGCAAAATCGAAAGCGGCACGATGGACCCTCCGGCCGAGGATAAAATTATCCGCATCGCCGAAGTGCTCGGCGCAGAGCCGGAAGAGCTTATTTTGACCGCCAAAAAAGTGCCTACCAGCTTTCAAAAACTCATCGTAGAAAACAAAGAGGTGCCCGTCTTCCTTAGAAAAGCTTCCGACCTCTCTCCCGCTCAATGGAAAAAAATTCAGGATATTATAAGCGAGCCGGAGGAGGACGAGCCTTCGTGACGACGGCGAAATATATTACGCAGGAACGGATGGAGCTGCTGACCGAGCGCATCCTGACCGACTACGGCTTCGATCCGCACCAGAAGCGGGTCCAAAACGTGCCGATTGAAGAAATCGTCGAATTTCATTTCGACCTGCACATTTGCTGGGAACCGATCGATCATTTCGACCCGGACGGAATCGTAATGGCCGCCATCCTGCCGACGGAGAGACGAATCGTGCTGAACGAAACGCACCGCGGGCTGTTCGACAGCAAGATCGGCACCTATCACTTTACCTTGGCCCACGAGCTGGGTCATTGGGTGCTTCACTCCTCAGGCACACCCTACCGGCTCCGCCTCCGCGACACCGGACCGACCGGCCGGTCCGGCAGCTTGAACGCAGACGGTGCGTTACACGAAACGGCGACAGCAAGGCTTGAGACGGTCCGCCCCTACTATTGCCGGAGCACCTCCAGAAAACCGCCCGAGGAAGTCCAGGCCGACCTGTTCGCCGAATGTTTGCTCATGCCGCGCCCGATGATGGAACGTACCGTCGGTCAATTGAGGAAAATGGGGAAAATCCACCTCTCCCACTTATACGGGCTGGCCGAATGTTTTCGCGTATCGATCTCGGCGCTGTCGGTCCGCTTGACCCGGCTGCAACTGCTGAATATCGATGCCGACGGAAACGTACGTCGTCCAGGCGCAGATCGCAACACGCATGAGCAGTTGACGCTCGATCTGTAGTTTGGCGCGCCCCTTATGTTGAGTTGAACTTCCACGCAAGATGGTGATAAGTTTAGTTCCTTCCGGATTGGGGAACTCTGGTTATGAATGCCATGAAACGTTTACAGCCTTAAGGAAACGGCTTGTTTGTGGCATATCAACGACCTCGGGAGCCCTGCACATGAGCTGTAAAATCGTTGTCGGCATGCCGGTTTATAATGAAGCTTCAGCACTGCCCAAGCTGTTTGTCAAATTGGAACGGCTGTATATAAAGCTCGGCGATTCGCTGCATCTCGTCTTCGTCGATGACGGGAGCACAGACCAGACGAGGACGCTTCTGTCCGACTTCACCGGCAAGTTTCCGGGAGCTTGCCTGCTCGTTCACGAAGCCAACCGCGGTCTGGGCGAAGCGATGAACACGATGTTCGGGCATATGGTGCGACACTATGAAGACCGCGACATTCTCGTGACGCTGGATGCGGATAATACGCACGACCCGAATCTCATCATGGCGATGGTCCGAAAGCTGAAAAACGAGCAGCTTGATCTCGTCATCGCCTCCAGATTCGCTCCGGGAGGACAGGAGCTCGGATTGCCGCTGCTTCGCAAGCTGTACAGCCGGGGAGCCCGGCTCTTTTTCAGGCTGCTCTTCCCGATCGACGGAGTTAACGATTATTCGAGCGGTTTCCGCGCTTACACAGCCGGGATCATTCGAAAGGCGATCCGGGAGTATCACGGTCGTCTGATTACGTTAAGCGGATTTGCCTGCACCGCCGAAATTATCGCCAAGCTCGGCCGCGTCGGGGTGAAAGCCGGGGAAGTGCCGCTTACGCTGGAATATTTCTTGAAGGAAGGCCGCAGCAAAATGAACGTGAAGCAAACCGTCGCCGGTTATTTCCGGCTTGTGCGCGCCGTCAGTCTGCCATCAGCCGAAACCGGACCGGAGTTCACGGGGGTGCCGGAGCAAAGTGGAGAACAACGAACATAAACTGCCTTCCAATGGAACCGGAAACGACGGTCAGGCCGGATACACCAAGCAGGCCAGACACACCAGGCAGACCGGATACACCAGACAGGCCGGTCATACCGGTCATACCGAACATACCGGACAGGCCGCATCCATCCGTTACCCAGACGCCAGGTCTGATCCGGACCGGCGGTCCCCCGCTCCTTCGGAAGCGCTGAAAGCGGCGGAATATCCACTTCGTCCTACCGTGAAACAAATGAACGTTCGTTCGTTATGGAAGCGACTCTTCACACATCGGACTTTGCCGGTGCTGGCCCTGCTGTTCCTGCTCGCGATCCGGCTGCCGCACATCGGCGACTCCCCGTTCGGCTACGATTCCTGGCGCCAATCCGATACGGAGGCGATGGCCCGCAATTTCGTCGAGCATCGATTTAACGTGTTGTATCCCCAGCTGAATTACCAGGGGCCGATGCCCAACTACGCGCAACTGGAGCTGCAGATTACGACGTTTCTGATCGCCATTCTGTACAAGCTGTTCGGCTACAGTTATATAGCGGCCCGGTTCGTGCCGGTCGCGTTTTTCATCGGTTCGGCCTGGTTCGTATACCGGATCGCGGCGAGGCGTTATTCGGCTGCAGCAGCTCTGTTCGCTTTGCTGATGTACGGTCTGCTGCCCCTGAATCTGTTGTATTCGCGGGCGATTATGCCCGAATCGGCGGCGTTGTTTTTTTATACCGGGGCGTTTTACTGGTTCTCGGAATGGATCGCCAAAGAAAAGCGGAGCCTGCTGCTGGCCGCCGCCCTGTTCACATCGCTTGCGATATGCGAGAAAATTCCGACCGTGTTCGTCGGTGTCCCGATGCTGGTTATGGTGATCGCCAAGTACAGAGGCGGCGTGTTCAAGCGGCTGGAGCTATGGGGCTTTGCCCTGCTCTCGCTGCTGCCGCCATACGTCTATTACGCATGGCTCGGAACGTTAGCCGAATCGACATTCGTCTCGGGCATCGCCTCCAAACATATCGTTCCGCGATTTGCGACAGCGGCGTGGTCGGCGGAAGCTCGGCAGTTTTTTGCCACCGAGATGCCGAAAGCGTTTACGTGGACCGGTCTGGTAGTCGCTGCTGCCGGCCTGATCCTGCTCCTTGTCCGAAGAAGGGACTTCCCCCTGCTCGTCTGGACACTGGCGATCGCCGCCGAGCTCGCAACGATTGTAGCGGTCATCCGCTTCCCTTATTATATGATTTTTGCCGGACCGCTGATCGCCTTGCTTTCTGCAGGGGTACTGGAGTTATGGACCAAGCTTGGCGGCGAGCCGAACCTGAGGCGGCGGGGCAGCAACGGGAGAGGTTTTTCGAACCGTTCCCGGCTCGCAGCGGGCTTGTGTGCGGTGGCAGTATTAGCCGTAATAAGCGCGGAAAGTTACCGGCAGGTCGTGCCGGTCATCGGCATCCAGAACGAAGAGCTTATTCGGCAAGCTGAGGTCGTAGAGCGCCTGACTGTACCCGACGATCTCATCGTTACCGGTACCGATGATCCTTCGCTGCTGAACGCTTCCCGCAGAACCGGCTGGCGGGTGACGAATTCGATCCCGGGCGACCCGGTCGCGGAGCTCGATTACTTCGTACGGGAGGGAGCCGCTTATTTCGTGCCGTTAAAAGGTTACATCGACGGGGACCCGGACGGCTTGCTCAGACGGACGCTCGAAGAACGGTATCCGAAGCTGGAAGCCGGATCGGAATATTACATATACAAGCTCCGGTAACGCCGGTGTCGCTGCCCTCCGAAATACGCATACTCATTCCGTGCGGCCCATCCGGCCGCTCCCGCATTCCTCCGGCTGTCCGGCTGCCGCCTCCCGGCAGGCGGCGTATAACGCCGCCGCATTTAACCCGGGCTCCGGAGACCGGCGGCCCAATTTCCTCCACTTACACGGAAACCGTTAGCGCAGCACAGGCGTTTCTTGTGAAGACGGCGCAGCGGATGCGGCGGCTTGTTTCTCTTCAATCTGATCTGCCACGTAGGCGGCAAAAGGCAGCGAACAGGTGAAGGCCGGCGATACGGCATTCAAAATATGCATCGACCGGCTGTCGCCTTCCAGCACGAAATCCTGAACCAGCTCCAGCGTTTGTTTGTCGAGCAGTTGGGCGCGGATGCCCGGCCGCAGAAAATCGCCGAACCCTTTAGGGTCGAGCTGCTTGATCATTTGAAGCGAGAGTCCGATAAAGTTCGCTTTGTTATATTTTTTCATTTCCTCCACCGCCAGCCTCCGGAAATGAAACGAGTTGGTCCAGAACAGCTTAGCTTCATAAAATAAAATTTGAAAAAACTCGGACAGCTTGAACCGGTGAAGCCCTTTGTAGTTTTCCCGCCAGAAGGCGGGGATCGCCGTAGGCCCGATCTTGATGCTTCCGTCCACCGTCTTCGTATAATGGACGCCGAGAAACGGATTGTTCAGATTCGGCACCGGGTAAATGTTCGTGCGGACATCCGACTTGTTTTTGGCGTATTTCAAGTAGATACCCTTAAACGGTATAATCGTATATTTCCTGCCGAAGCCGAAGTCGTGTGCCACTTTATCCGCGTACAGGCCGGCCGAATTAATGAAATAGCCGCAGCCGAACGGTCCGCGGTTCGTCAGGATCGTGTCGCCCTTATGGCCCGCGTAAGCCGTATCGAAGAAAAAGTCGACGCCTTGCGAAGCGACTTCCTTTTTCATGCACATGCATACTTCCACCGGGTCGACCGACGCCGTATTCGGCGAATAAAGAGCTTTCTTAAAAGTCTTCACGTTCGGATCGATCCGCGCCGTCTCCTCCTCATCGACCCAGATCAGCTCGACGCCGTTACGCTCGGCGCGCCGTTTCAGCTCCTCCAGTCCGGCCAGCTCCGACTCGTCCGTCGCTACAACCAGTTTCCCGCACCGGTTCAGCTTCAGACCGTGCTCCCGGCAATACGCCTGCATCGCTTCATTGCCGTCCCGGGTAAATTTCGCTTTCAGGCTGTCGGCCGTATAATAAAATCCGGCGTGCAAAACGCCGCTGTTCCGCCCGCTGGAATGCTTCGCCACATCCGGCTCCTTCTCGATCACGGCGATCCGGGCTTCGGGATAACGCCGCTTCAATTCCCGCGCAACCGTCAGTCCGATAATGCCGCCGCCTGCAATCAAGTAATCGTACCGCTTCACTAGGACGTCCTCCTCTGCCTTTCGAGTGACTCCCTTCATTGTACACGGAAACCAACAGGCAGAAGTGGCCTCTTATCCCTGTCAGCGAATTTTTTTGTGGCTGCTTGTCTTCACGTGCGCGCGCTCATCTCCCCCTGACGCATCCGCCCGGTTTATGATAGTATGGAGGTTGATCGAAGATGACGGGACAAGCTACTACCGTACCGGAGGACAATCATTGAAAACATTAATTATCGCCGAAAAGCCGGACATGGGCCGCAATATCGCCGCCGCCATCGAACCGAAAGCGGCCAACAAACGCACGCATCTCGAAGGGGAGCGTTACGTCATTACTTGGGCGATCGGCCATCTGATCGGACTCGCGGAGCCTGACCATTACGATGAAAAATATAAGAAATGGAACTTCAACGATCTGCCGATCGTACCCGATTCGTTCAAACTGCTGCCGAACCCGAGAACCAGGGATCAGCTCAAGGTCATCCAGACGCTGGCCAAAGACTGCGGGGATATCGTCAACGCATGCGACGCCGGGCGCGAAGGCCAACTGATCTTCGCTTACATCCAGCAGCATCTGAAGCTGCGCCAGCCCGTACGGCGGCTGTGGATCTCCGACCTGACCCCGGAGACGATCCGCCGCGGCTTTGCGGAGCTGAAGGACGGCAGCGAGTACGAGCCGCTGACCCGGGCGGCCCGCGCCAGGAGCGAAGCCGATTGGCTGATCGGGATGAATGGCTCGCGCGCCTTCACGACGAAGCATAACGAGCTGCTGTCGGTCGGACGCGTACAGACGCCCGTGCTCGCGCTGCTGTATGACCGTCAAAAGCAGATCGAGGCGTTCACGTCAGCGAAGTTTTACGAGGTCGAGGCGTTTTTCGACCAGCAGGAGACGTCCTATCGCGGCTTGTGGCAGGGAGATCGGCTTACCGACCGGGAGAAAGCGGAAGCGCTCGCCGCCAAGGTGAAGGGCAAGCCCGGCGCTGTCGCCAGCTACGAGGTCAAGGATACGAAAGAATATCCGTTCCGGCTGTACGACTTGACCTTGCTGCAGCGGGAGGCCAACGCCAAATTCAGCTTCCCCGCCAAAAAGACGCTTGACATCGCCCAAGCTCTGTATGAGAAACATAAAGTCATCACGTACCCGCGGACCAATTCCAACTATGTGAATGAGCAGAACATTCCCGAGATGCACCGGGCGCTCGACGCGCTGCGGGGCACACCGTACGAGAAGCTGGCCGGCGGGGCCGAGAAGCGGCTCGTGCACAAAAACAACAAGGCGGTCTGCAACCCGGCCAAGGTCGAGGATCACCACGCCATCCTGCCGACGGCCAAACGGGCCGGTTCGCTGAGCCCCGATGAGCAGAAGCTGTACGATCTTATTATCCGGCGCTTCCTGTCGCACTTTTACCCGCCTGCGGAGTACAAGGTGCATTCGATCTTAACCGAGGTCGAAAAGGAAACGTTCAAAACGACGATCAAGCAACTGCTCAGTCTCGGCTGGAAAGTCATCTACGAAGACGACAAAACAAGCGCCAAGGATACCGGCAAAAAACCGGGCGGCAAAAGCGGGAAAAACGCCGAAGGAAAAGACGGGGAAGGCAGCGATTCGAACGAGCCGGAAGAAGAACTGGTCGAGACGCCATTCGTCCTGAACGCGGACGATCCGGTGCATTGCCGCGATTCGGCGGCCAAGGAAAAGGAAACGCAGCCGCCGAAGGCGTATACGGAAGGGACGCTGCTGAAGGCGATGGAAAGTGCCGGCAAGCAGCTTGAGGATGAGGAGCTGCGCGATGCGATGAAGGACGGCGGCCTCGGCACGCCGGCGACGCGGGCCGCGATCATCGAGCGGCTGAAAAACGTCGGCTACGTAACAATGCAGGGCAAACGGATCGCCATCACGCAGAAAGGGCGGTCCGCGGTCGAGCTGATCCGCGGCGCGGGCATCGAGCTGCTCACCTCGCCCGAGATGACCGGGCAATGGGAGCGGCGGCTTCACGAAATATCCCGCGGCCAGGCGTCGGACGCCATGTTTATGGAGAATGTGAAGAAGTTCACCCGTTCGATCGTCGAGAAGGTACGCGTCCAGCCGCGCGCGGCCAAAGCTGCCTTCGAGGCGCCCGAGCCGCCTGCTGGAAGCAAGGGCGGCGGCAAAGGCAAGGGCAAGTCCGCCCGGGGCGCGAAAGCGGCGAGCGGCGAAGACGGCGCTGCGGCTGCTGCGGGAGCGAAGACGCGTGTTGCCACGCGCAGCGGCGCTGGCGCAAGCGCAAGCGCGCAGGGCGCATCCGGCGGCGCGGCAGCCCAGACCGGCGAGCGTGAATATATCGCGGACTGTCCGCGCGAAGGCTGCGGGGGCCGTATCTTTATGGGCAACAAAGGCTATGGCTGCAGCAACTATAAAACCGGCTGCAAGTTCGTCATCTGGAAACAAAGCCTCGGCAAAACGCTCACGCCTGCGATGATCAAAAACTTGATCGAGAAAGGCCGCACGAGCAAGCTGAAGCTGGTCGACCGGGCCGGCACGCCGATTGAAGGGCGGATCGTGCTGAAGGACCGCAGCATCGGGCAGGTTGAGATCGAGATGCTGTAGGCCAGGGACCGCGACAGGGTTCGGGGCCAGGGTCCGGTTCTGATTCGAGTTCCGGGTTTCGGGGTCGGGGTCCGGGGTCGGGGTCGGCTTCGGGGGTCGGCTTCGGGGTCGGCTTCGGGGGTCGGCTTCGGGGTCGGCTTCGGGGTCGGCTTCGGGGTCGGGGTCCGGTTTCGGAGCCCGAGCCACCCACTCTTGGACGAGAATTCGCTTGAATAAGAGCGGTTTGCACCCTTTATTTTGCCTGAAACCGGCTCGGACAGAGAAATAAGAGCGGTTTGAAGCCCTTATTATCCGTGAAACGGGTGCTGACCAAACCCAACGGATGAAATAAGATGCGCAAACCGCTCCTATTTGCTTCAATCGTGCCAATATGCCGAAAATAAAGGGTGACAGGGACTCTTATTGTGTTTAGAACCTTCGCAGAGGGAGGTCCGTCAGGAAACGTCCGGCGCCTCCTGACAGCGTCAAACTTTTTAACGCAGCCGGACTTCCTTGCCCGTGCGGGAAGATTCGTAGATCGCGAGCACGATCTCGACCGCGTCCCGGCCTTCCTTGCCGGTAATGAGCGGCGGACGGTTGTTGCGGACGGCGTCGATCATATCTTGAATTTGCTCGCCGGTCGTATCGTTCGTCACGTTCAGCTCGGCGTTTCCGATTACGGCCGCTTCTTCCGCCGCCATCTGGTCGCCGCGGATTTTCCAGTTCGTAATCTGATTGTTTCTCATCCCGATTCCGCCGTCTTCGCCGTAGATGTCCAGCGACGTGCCGAACCCCGGATAAGCCGAGGTCGTACCGGCAATCGTTCCGCAGGCGCCGTTTGCAAACTTCAGCAGCGCTACTCCCGTATCTTCCGTCTCGATCCGGTGCGTGCTGACCTGCGTATGTCCGATGACCGACTCGACCGGCCCCAGCATCCACTGCATCAGGTCGATCGTATGAATCGCCTGGTTCATCAGCGAGCCTCCTCCGTCCCAAGCCCACGTTCCTCTCCAGCCGCCGTTTTGCTCATAGTATTCCTGCGTCCTGTAAAAATGAATGTGGGCGTTCGCCATAAACAGCTTGCCCAGACGTCCGCTGTCGACGGCCTGCTTCATATGGCGAATCGCGGGCATGAGCCGGATCTGGAATATGCAGCCAAACTGCAAATTGCGCTTCGCGAACGCTTCAACCGCCATGTCGATTCGATCAAGCGTAATATCGAGGGGCTTCTCGGTAATCGCATGCTTGCCAGCTTCGGCGATCTGCAGCAGCATCTCGGTATGCAGCCCGCTCGGGGTGCAGACGTGAATCAGGTCGATATCCTCGCGCTCCAGCAGCGAACTGAGATCGGTATACGCATCGATCCCATGCTGCGAGGCGAACCGGTCCGCCGCTTCCTTGTTTTTGTCGCATACCGCGAGCAGCTCCGCGCCTTTGGCGCGCAGCAGCCCGTTTACGTGCGTCTGGCCCCTCCCCAGTCCGACTACCGCGGCGCCTACATTGGACTTATCGCGTTTTTTGTTCATAGTTATGCCCATTCCTTTCGCTTCGCTCAAGGCACAAAACGGAATGAAATCCGTTCGCCTCGGGCGATTTTTTTGTATTCTAGAGTTGCAGAGATATTCAGTACACTACAAATCACGCGGAG
>NZ_JARBDB010000028.1:0-80922 GCF_036577605.1 Paenibacillus sp. GYB004 | reverse complement strand
CGATCTTCCTTCTGAATATCGAAGCTTACGTTCTCGAAGATCTGTCTGCCCTCGTAGGTCTGCCCGATCGCCTTCACTTCGCATAGCTTGTCGGGAAAGCGCAACCTCTCGTAGATGTCGGTAATCAGCACGTTAACGGGATGAGGCTCTACCCGCTTCTTGTTATCCGCCAGCTTCCGCGAGAGACGGTCTTTCGAACCGGACTTCCGGCTCGCGCGATCGTCGATCGCCTCGGATTCCATGAGCAGCAGCTCTTCCTCCCACTCGAATTGGCGATCCAGCTCCTTCTTGCGCATCTTCTTCTTACGGACGTAATCGGTGTAGTTGCCTTCGTATTCCTGGAAATGATAGTTCTCGATCTCGATCGTGCGCGTGACGACCTTGTCGATGAATTGCCGGTCATGCGACACCAGAATCAGGGCTCCCTTGAATCGGTACAACCACTGTTCCAGCCATGCGATCCCTTCCATATCCAAGTAATTCGTAGGCTCGTCGAGCAGAACGACATCGGGCAGCTCGATTAGCATCTTCGCGAGCGCCGCGCGGTTACGCCATCCCCCGGACAACTCATCGATGGGCTGATTGCGAGATCTCTCATTGAACCCTAGCTTCGTAAGCACCGTGTTGATCTCGATGGAAACGTTCCAGCCATCGAGATGATCCATCTGTTCAAATAACTCCGCTTGCCTTGCTAGCAGCGCATTCATCTCACTATCGTCGGTCACCACACCAAGCTTATCCCCGACTTCCTGTAACTCTTGTTCAATAAGGGCAACCTGCTTAAAGCATGCTTCTAGTTCTTGTTGAACGGACAAGCTTCCGCTGAGCTCCGAGAACTGAGAGAAATACCCGATTCTCACCTGAGGATCTATTTCCACTTTACCGGACGTCGGCTCTTCCTTGCCCATGATGAGCTTAAATACCGTCGACTTGCCGGAGCCGTTCCGTCCGATGAGGCCGATCCGTTCCCCTTGCATCACTCGAAAATAAATGTCGCGAAAGATCATGGACTCTTCATACTTCTTCGTGACGTTCTCCAACCGTATTACGCTCATGGCTATCACCTTTCTCGCTCCAACACTCTGAAGTAATTATACCACCCTGGCCCCGCAGATACTTCCTCCCCCGTAACCAAAAGACACTGAGGTTCTGTTCCTCAGTGTCTTTTTAGAAGGTTGTAATCTAAAGTAACTTAATCAGCTTTTCTAGCTCATCAACCCATCCTTTTGCAAGTTCAAAATCAGTATCTTTTAAAGCCAATTGTATTTTCATTTCAACTGCCTTTTTCTTTTGTTCCATTTCTAAATAGTCTTTATCAAAATGACTAGCATAAACCATCTGTCTAAATTTTCGCATACTCATTTTTCTGATCGTCTTATCCTCAATGATTAAAACATAATCCATACCGTTTACAACGGAATAGAAATCATGGGAAATCATGAGAATCGCACCTTTATAGTCTTCAATGGCTTTTTCCAACGCGATTTGTGTATAGGTGTCTAAATGACTTGTCGGTTCATCAAGAAGCAATACGTTTGCTCTACTGGCAGAAACCTTAGCCAATTGAAGGATGTTTTTTTCTCCGCCAGATAAAGATTTTATCTTCTGACTAACGATTTCTCCTTCAAAACCATAGTTTGAAAGATACAATCTGACCTCATCATACGTGTTAAATCCCGCATCAATGAATTCTTCTAATATTGTATTGGAATCATTTAACATTTCACCTTGAAGCTGAGATAAATAAGCCACTTTAGCGTCGGCATTTATTTCAATTGAATCATGATTATTGCTAAAGATTTCTCGAAGTAAAGTCGTTTTTCCGGTACCGTTTGGACCGATAATGGCCACTTTATCCGTCGTTTTTATCTCAAAGTTAACCTTGTCTAAAAGCAGCTCGTCAAAAGCAACACTATAATCATGGACCTTTACAACAATAGCGTCTTCCATTTCATTATCCATACCGAAACGGATATTCGGTTGCTTAATCTCAACGAAGGGCGCTTTAATTCTACGCGCTTCCAACCTCTCTTGAAAACTAACTCTAGCTTTTAACGCTCTACCTCTAGAGGCATCTGCATTATAAGTTGCAATAGTCCTTAGATTATTGATGATTTTCTCGTTTCTTTCACTCTCCTCCTGTTCGGCGAATGCGAGTTCTTGCAACTCGATTTTTGTCTGAAGTAAGGAGAAGTTATACTCCATATACCGCCCATCGAACTCTTGGATCTCCTTATTCTCAAGGTGTATAATTTTGTTAAAGCAATGATTCAATAAATATCGGTTGTGCGTAACAACCAGCAGCATTCCTTTGTAGGAATTAATCAGTTTTTTAAGCGCGTTTAGGTTTTCGAAGTCTAAAAATACATCCGGTTCGTCCATAATCATGAAGTCGGAACGATTAAGCATTTCCTTCATCACTTGAATAAGCTTGAATTCCCCACCGCTCAGGTCGGATACCTTATGATCTCTTCGCTTCATGAGGTTTGCTAGATTTAGCTGCTTATGAATGTTGCTTTCAAAATCATCCCCGCCCATTGCAGCAAATGCGTCTAAAGCGAATTGATACTTTTCCAATAACGGTTCTATATCCGATGAAGTTTCCATTTCCGTGCAAATCGATTGAATTTCATTTTGAATCTTTATACATCGTTCTCCTATATATTCAAACACTGTTTTTTCTTTAGTGTTGTCTAGTTCTGAGAACTGACTTACATATCCAATTGTGCAATCGGGGTCCATTTCTAATTTGCCATCGAAAAGATATCTTTCCGGGTCCATCAGTATATCAATCAATGTACTTTTCCCACTGCCGCTTGTTCCAATAAAAGCGCAATGTTGATCTTCTTCTAACGTAAATGAAATGTTGTTGTACAGTTCTTTTTGCGGAAACGAGAAGGATAAGCGTTCAACTTTTATCATCGTATTACCCTTTCTTTATAACTGAAATAGTGAGTATTATCAGTAGATGTTTGCAACATAAGTTTCAAGTTTGCCGTTGTTAGCGTAACACCGTTTACAACCAAACTCAATCCATTTGTATCCCCTCTGATTCCTGAATTCCCCTGCGCTCCATCGGTAGCATAAAGACCGTACTCGACGAGATTTTAAAAAGTCTCCAAGTATCTTACATTTTTTCGGCTTCCATACCATTTAACCACACCTTGCAAAAGAGATTTGTTCTAATACTACAATAGAAAGGCACCCGATTGGATGCCTTCTCTGTGGTGAATAAATGTTGATGCGATGCCCCCTTACCCCTTCGTTCCCTCTTCCATGCTCTTCTCGAGTTTCTTCGGGTTAGGCGGCAAAAACCGCTTACTTTCCAGCATTGGATCGCCGTCTGTGACGGCGGCCAGCCTCGCCGCTATGTCCGCGAGCATCGTCCTTGGATGGCGCACTGTTGACTTTGACTCGGTCCACCGCGACAGTCGCCGGTTCCGGCTTCGTAATTGTCATCGGGTAAGGATGATCGGTAATAACTGGGATTCTCTGCTTCGTCAACTTCTCGATTTCCTTCAGATAAGGAATCTCCTCGTTCTCGCAGAACGAAATCGCGATCCCACTTAAGCCCGCACGCCCAGTACGGCCGATCCGATGTACGTAAGTCTCCGCTATATTTGGCAAATTAAAGTTAATAACGTGCGATAGTTCCTCAATGTCGATGCCTCGTGCCGCAATGTCTGTCGCCACCAGCAAGCGTGTCGCACCGCTTTTGAAGTTATTCAGCGCCTCTTGTCGGGCATTCTGGGACTTGTCGCCATGAATCGCTTGCGCAGTAATCTTCACTTTCGTCAAGCCTCGCACTATCCGGTCCGCACCGTGCTTCGTACGGGTGAACACGATAGCGCTCGCGATCGACTTATCCTGTAGCAGATCGATCAACAGCGACAGTTTATTCGGCTTGTCCACATAATAGAGGACCTGCTTAATCCGCTCCGCCGTTGAGGAAACAGGAGTAATCTCAATTTTCACCGGATTCTTCAGCAAAGTGTTAACCAAAGATGTGATCTCAGACGGCATAGTCGCAGAGAAGAATAACGTCTGCCGCTTGGAGGGTAGCTTGGCAATGATTCGCTTCATATCATGAATGAATCCCATATCAAGCATCCGATCGGCTTCGTCCAACACCAGAATCTGCACGTGACGAAGGTCAACGAACCCTTGGTTCATCAGGTCGATCAACCGTCCCGGTGTTGCAATCAGAATGTCCGTGCCTTGCTCCAACAACTGCTCCTGAGCCCTCTGCGTGACACCACCCACGATCACGCCGCAGCGCACATTCGTGAAACATCCGTAAGATTTGGCATTGTCGGAAATCTGAATAGCCAACTCACGCGTAGGCGTCAGGATCAGTGAGCGTATAACGCGCTTACCTTTCGGGCGCCCCTGCTGTGTACTCAGCAGTTGGATGATCGGCAGCAAGAAGGCCGCTGTCTTGCCGGTCCCTGTCTGGGCGCAGCCAAACAAGTCACGGCCTGCCAGCACCGGGGGAATTGCCTGCTCTTGAATAGGCGTGGGCTGCGAATAATTTTCCTTAGCTATTGCTTTAATAATAGGGGGAATCAACTGCAATTGTTCAAACGTCATACGATCTCCTTCTTCAAGAACCAGTCTATACGCAGGTTTCTATACCAGTATTATACCCTAGAAAAGGAGTAGAACTGCACTTCCACTGAAATAGTGAAAACATTTGATAACCTGATCAACAATAAGACGGCAGAGTGGGGGCGATTTCGACATTGGCCGAAAAAAAGGTATCGATTGGCCTAACAATTAAATTCCGTCCGCATGTAGCTGGCAAAAAAATCGCATTACTTATGATACGGTTCAGCATACCATCTCTAAGGCGAAATTTTTTCGCCGCGATGTCAAACAGGGGTGTTCCATCTGTTTATGGGACACCCCTGTAGTTTATTATCATTATCTTCCAGCAGAAAGCATTAAAGTGTGGATATCACTTCTTTATGATACAATACTATTGTCGAGAGACAAGGAAGGAAATGAGATTAATGTCGATACTACAAGACGAGCAAGTAAATATAATCAATGAAAATCTGCAGGCAAAACTAGTACCTTCACCATTTGTATTGAATGGTCCTTCTGATCAACACAGCTTTCATAAAACACTTATTGATATGCAACTTCATAACCCTCAAAATAATAAAGATGAGACCTTCTTAAAAAGATTATCATTAATAGATACTGTTGATGGTGTTAAAACTGCTCAAAGCAACCTGGAAGCTCCGAAAAAAATCGCCAAAAGCTGGTCCTCTAATTACGGTACTCATGGCTGGCACAGATACGTTGGACGGTTTCCTCCTCACTTAATTCGTGCACTTCTAAATTACTTTCAAGCCGATTCGGATGATGTCGTCCTTGATCCTTTTTCTGGAAGTGGCACCACTTTAGTGGAATGTAGATTATTAGGTATACCTGCAATTGGAGTTGAAATATGTCCTCTTTCTGCACTAATTTCAAGGGCAAAAAGTCAATTTACAATAGAATTAGCCAATGCAATACCAAACTTAATTAATACCTACAAAGACTTTTATAATTCCAAATGGAATGATTTTTTAAATCAAAGGACATTTGACTTAATTTCTTACGAGGAGATTATTCTACGGGAAGGAAATATAATAGAGCCATTTGCCAACTTTGAAAAATGGTTTATTAAAGAAGCATTGCTTGGAACTTCCATAACCATCGAGTTTGCAAAAACACTTGAAGGCCAAATTCGTGATTTACTACTCGTTGCTCTCTCATCCAAGATGAGAAGTATCGGAAATATGGATGTTGATGTGGTTCGTGCTGAATATAGTAAAGAACCTCGCACAAATGTAAAGGTTTTTGACCTTGTTCACAAGCAACTTTTAAAAATGAGTAAGTCGATCATTGATTCCTTTAATACTCACAAGGGATTAATTAAGACACAACCAACAAATGTCATTGAACAAGATATTCTCAAAGTGACCGAAATCGAAGAAAATTCAATATCGCACATCATTACTTCACCTCCATATGGTGTTGAGGCGATTAGTTATCTTAGAACTCATCTACTTTCATATCGTGTTCTTGCTCATTTTTTAGGAACTGACCCTTATAAGTTTGGCGACAATGTAATCGGTTCAGAATTTTTACCTAAAGAAGCACCGAATGTCTCTCATTTTAATGTAGCTGACCTTAGCACCACGTATCTTAATTTCTTTAATTCATTATTGAATGGGGATCTTCCCAAGAAATTAGAATTACGAACTTATATGATGATGAAATTTTTCGAAGATATTAGCATCGTAACATCCCGTTTGGGTCGATGGTTAAAAGTTAACGGAAAAATTGCTTTCATTATTGGTAATAACAAAATAGGTGACACTATTATTCCAACACATGAGATTATTACCGAGATTTTTGGTGCCTATGGTTTAATTTTAGAAAAAACAATTAGTCACAAGCTGAAGACAAATAATAGTAACTCCCAAGTACCTTGGCAGGATCGGATTATTGAAAATGAGTATTTATTAATTTTTCACAAAACAGGGGAAACACGATGAGGGTCACTGAAGGCTTTATTCATGTGAGTATGCGAGATTTTCTTAAAAAGAACGGTTGGACATTGATCGCTGGACAATATCCTGGTGGAAGTGATGATGAACTAACTGCTCTTAATGTTATGGATCCAACTTTGGCACGTGATCAAAGTCCTGATCCACGAAGGCATAGTTATGGCAAATTAGTCCCTGACCTAATAGCCTATAAAGATGGTTCACTACTTGTCGTAGAGGCTAAACCAAAATTTTCGTTAGAAGATCAACAAAAATTGATTTACCTATTGTCAGAACGAAGGAACGATTTTATTTCCTCATTGGAGAAATTTGCAAAGGAGAGGAATTTTCCAGTGCTCTTACCAATTGGAAATTTACGATTTATACCTACTTTAGCCTTCTCAGCATCAGTGAAAAAATATCCAAAAGAGCCTGGTTTCCTGTACATCAGAGTTTCTGGATTAGATCAAGCTTATTTAGAATAATAGGGAGTTTTTAGGATGATCGAAAGTGAAAGTTTGCTAACACTAAGGACAAACATTAGCGAAGTAGATTGGGAGTTCGCTTCAGACGATACACAATATCTTACTCATAATATTCATCGATATTCGGGAAAATTTATACCACAGATAGCAAGGACAGCTATTGAACTACTTACAATACCGGGAGATACAGTATTAGATCCCTATATGGGCTCTGGTACTACACTTATTGAATCAACACTCCTTTCACGAAAGTCTGTCGGTGTTGATTTAAATCCATTAGCAGTACTCATATCAAAAACAAAAGTTACACCAATAGCTGAGCATAAATTAACGGATCTTAAGCAGCATTTCTTAGTTTTATGTGAAAGTCTCGATTTGTACTTTAATCCAACACTATTTATTCCACCCATTCCTAATATTGAAGAATTAATTGTATCTGCGAAGCAAGATCATCGATACAATAATCCATGGTATACCAAGTGGTTTCAAAATCCCGTATTAATTCAGCTACTCGTATTAAAGAGAGAAATCGAATCCCTTAGTGATCAGGATTTAATTGACTTAGCAACTGTTGCCTTTAGTGATATTCTAAGAAGATCAAGCAACGCTCATACTGGATATCCGAATGTAATGTATGATAAAAATGCTAAGGAACGCGCGCTGCCAGCAAAAGTGTTTTATGATTCACTAGTTGATGTGATAAATAAGGTTAGTACATTAACACAACAAGAATTTTTTGATGCAAAACCAGTAATAATACATGGCGATGCCCGTTGCCTACCTATACAAGATAATTCCATTGATGCTGTCATATCTCATCCCCCCTATATTGGGGCAATACCGTACGCAGAGTATGGCTCATTAAGTTTGGGGTGGTTAGGACATGATTGGAAATCATTAGACGAAGCTTTGACTGGAGGAAAGAGGCAATCAAGTAAGGTTGTACCTAGATTTGAAGAGGGATACTACGAAATGTTATCCGAATCTTTCCGTGTTTTGAAGCCTGGAAAATCAATATTTTTGATGGTAGGTAACCCCGTGGTTCGTGGAGAAATAGTAAAGCTGGATGAAATGACGGAAAAATTTGCTGAAACTTTAGGTTTCGAACTTATTGAAAAGGCAACACGTAAGGGTGTTAATAGAAGAGCAAATAAGATGGGAGATGAAGTTTTATTCTTTTTCAAAAAACCTCAGGGCTAAACTCCCTGAGGTTTTTGAATTTGCTCAAATAACCATTTTACTTGATCGATAGGTACCATCCCATGATATTCAGTTTCTCCGGAATCCTCCATTCTATCTGCTCCTGTTACCGCAACACCAAAAACCTCTCCATTTCTTAATAAACCAGGCCCACCACTATTTCCAGCGATAATTGGTCCACTTATCAAAATTCTTCTGACTGTTGATACCATCCTAAACCCACTTATTGCACTCATAACTATAGTACCAGTATCACCAGGTCTATAATTTGGAAATCCGGCTACAAATACTTCATTAAAATGATTCAATTCAGCATCCCAGCAAGGGTCAAAACCTTTAATATGTTCCAGTTCAGGTATCTCAAGGATTGCTAAGTCTAGTACATCATTTGAAGCAACAGTTTTAATATTGTATTTTTTGGAAATATTTTTTTTAGTAAAAGCTTTAGTTCTATCACTTAATACATGTGCACATGTTACAAATCCAATACCATTAAGTTTAAATGCAGTCCCTTGTTTCGTTTGATTATCACATTCTAAAATAACGATACTATCTAAAATATCAACTGGGAATAATATAGGCTTCTCAAATCCAGTTCCCTCATTAACTTTAAGTAACTTCGTTTGTCTCCATCGACCAGTCTGATCTTCTCCACCTTCTACTATTTCGTCCCTGTATAACTCAAAGACAAACGAACAAAAGTTACATCGTAATAAGTGGTACTCGGCAAACATGTCATAGTTATGCCCTGTTTCCTCATCAGTTATATAGTCGGTTTCAACATAATCGATCGTATCCATTAGTTTGGGTTTATGGTCTCTTTTACAACTGGGACAAGTAATAACAGTATCAAAACAGGCACTCCCTGTACTCACCATCTATAATTTCCCTCTTACAACAAAGTCATCTTTAAATAGGATGCCATCAGCTACAGTTTTATAGATCCGAACATCTTTTCTTTCTTTTCCGCTATATGCAACTACATTCCACATTTCCTTTGTAATATTAGGAAAGCGGAGTATTAAACACGTTTTGCCTTGACTTTTAGCTATATAAAGATATCTATATAGTAATGCCATTCCCGTATATGGATCTGATCGTACATATGTCATCCCAACATGATACAGTACAATTTGATCATATGGAAAACTTGGTGTATCAATTCCTGTAGATTTAAAAAAGGTCTTGGTGTCTGAAATGGTAACTGAGTCTGGTGGATTGTCATATTGCTCTGGCTTTGTTACTTTATTTTTTATAAATTCTTTTCGCTCTAAAAGTTGTTGTGCCTGAAACTTAGATTCAATAATAGCTTTATGTACATCTTTAGGTCCTAACTTAATAAAAAACTCAAAAAACATTTTCAAATACTCCCGCACTCGATTATCTTTCGAGGGATCTTGTAATATTTCACTCTTGCTATCAACCGGCCAATTAATCGTCGTGATAGCAGAATTATTGATATCCTGCATAATATCCAGGGCTTTAAAAAGACGTAAGTTCATATACCGAGGTCCTTCTGTAGCTCCACCGTGTTTTCTTGCTACGTAAGGCCCAAAATAAACTAGTGGAACCCTTGCCTCTGCGGCCGCAGCTAACCTGGCAAACCTTTGACCGACATTATGGCCACTTGGTACCTCTATGGTTCTTTCTAAGACTAAAATTGGGTTACCATCAAAAGTTAGAATAATGTCAGGCCTATCATACTTTAGAACACCTTGTAATTTTGTATTTCTAATTGTTGCTCCTGTTATTGCCTCTAACGACGCTTCACTCAAATATGGGTGTAAAGATTTGAACCAAATTCCTTCTTGTATGTCGTCAAAGTAAATCTTTAATGATTTTTTAAATTCAATAATAACATCCATTTGAAAGCTCCTAAAAAATATATTTTGTATACCACTAGTGCAACAATCCCAAGAAAATATTACTTATTTCTTATTTTTCAATATATCAATTCCTTGATGAAATATCCATAAAAACCAGCTAGGGACATAAATATCTCATGTGAAGTAACTGAAAGCATATTGTTTAATAGAGCGAATTACCGGAATATCTGTGATAGCAATAAGAGTTGTTGCCTTATCCGCAAAGTCTTTAATTGATGAACCTAGGATATAGCCGTAGTCATCTGCGAAAATATATCTATCATGAAAGTCTTTTGATTTAACTATGCTTATGCTGCCTCGTTGAGCTCTAAATTTCTCAGCAACAAGTGGAGCATCTCCCTGCATTTTTGAAGTTAATATTTTAATACTTACAGAGATTTCAACGCATTCGAGCATTAGAAAAAGTGAGTCATCAATGTAATTGTCGATAATTATCAATTCCTTCTTCGCACTTGCAAAAATCCCCTTAATAGTCTTGTAGGCATCATATTGCTTACCCTTTTCATAAAACTGAACTTGTTCTTCTAATTCTTCTTTTAAGTTGTATTTAAGCGATTCCCATGTTTGGTCAAACCAAAGTTGCTCATGCATTTCAAGGCTTCTCCACTCCGGATTCTTAAGCCCTTCCTGAAGCGTTACTTGGTCATAATGCTCATCGATATCTTTATAATAAATTTGTACCTTATCTTTAATAACATCAAAACCGATATCTTGTAAAAATTCGTTCTCGATTGTTGATACCAGCTCTTCTATTTGGTTAGTAATGCTGTTGTAGCCGAATTCATGAATTAGAAATAAGTAAGGGACTTGTCCCCTTATAAAAAACTTAAAATGAGCGAACCCGAACCTGTTGCCGAATCCAACCTTATCTTGCTCAATAAACATTTCTTTCTCTATAAATATTCCTTTCCGGCTCTCGGAACTCAAACCGTAACTAGATTTAAATAGGTTGCTAAGTATGTAATGCTTTGAACTGACTCCCCACATTTTTTGGTAACTTGCTAATTTGAAATAAGACCTTGCAAAGTAATCCATATTCCTTATCAATTCCTCATTCGATAACTGGCTCAATATAATATCGCTGCCAGAATAGCGGCTACATATGATTTCCGCCAGTTGCTTAAGCTCAGCTAAGCTTACATCTTCATAATTTATTCGAATTTTTGATAGAATGGTATCAAAAGTTTGCTGATAATTGTTTGTCATATCTTCACCCGCGTTACCCTCGTCTAGGTATTATCTCCCAGTATTGTACCAGTTTTCATAGACAGATTTCTACAAGCAGTTAAAAGTTTACCTTGTCAATCAAGGTTCAACACTAAATATTTTTTCGCTGAAAAATATACAAATTCAATCGAATTAAGGCCCCTCCGTTTAGGAAGGGGCATTTATCGTTTCCTTCCGTAAAACGGATTACTACGATATATCAGGATTCATATTACAAGTAACATGGGGGCCCTGTGACAGTAAAAGATAGGAAGATCGTAGCTACGCATCAAGCTGATAGGCCTATCCCAGGCCCACTCACTTAATTGCACGGGGACTTGCCTTGATTAACGAATGTAACTACATTTTCCGTTTTGTCATAAAGCTTAGGCATATATCATGAATATGGATTCATGCGAGAGGAGAGGATTTGGTAAAAAAAATACAATGGTTAATCGCTTTATTAGTTTTCAAATTCTTGGGAAGGGAGCCTGCAACATTGAAATCAGGGAAACGAAACGGTTACCGAAATTTTAACGAAGACGAACTGGAACTCATTTTTATCGAAGTATTGGAGGGCAGCGGTACGCTGAAAGAAAGGGCAGCGAAGATGGCACGCAGGCTGGGGAATCGCTCCTACACGAACATGCTCAGCAGAATGCGAAAGATCGAGGAGGACATTAAGAAAGATACGTTGGCAACAGGCGGACACGTTTTGGAGCATCAGCCTGCGACAAACGGGAGCGTCCGACAAACAAAACAGATTGACTGCCGATCATGGGAAGATCTGCTCCTTCAAAAACTCAGAGAGACGTTTGATCGAAACGGAGATATATTCGGATCTACCGACTCTCACGGTAACGTGTGGGTCATGTGTGTAACGGCAATCCCGTACCATGCATCAAAAACGTCATTTCTTCCTGTCTCCCTTCAAGCCCCCTCTCAATGTACATTTCGAACGCTGAATGACCGTAACCCCACCCATTTCGCCCGAGTCCTACTTCGCACGACTGATCCGCGAAACGGGACAAGCCCTTTTGTAGACGGAAGCGATTTTTGTTTCCACATTGATGAAGAAGGCCAAATTGCGGAGTTCGTTTGGGAGGAGACCTGCTTCGAGGATGGACCGAAGTTTCATGGTGGCGACGTCCCAAGTGCGCTAACTTGGGCCACGGAGATGTCTGTTCCGCTCTACGTCCAATTCCACGACCCGTTCCTCACTCCCGAGCAAAATGAGGAGATAAACGGTCATAGAGACGAGGCAACCCCGCCCTTGACTGAGCAACAATCAGAGGATGACAAGCTTAAGGACGACGATATAGAAAATTGGATATAATAATCATTTCCTTGGAGTGAACAATCAATGACCCTAACGATTACGGAAAAAGAAAAGCGTACTCTTGCAGCATTTGTTACCGAACGGCTCGATGAAGTCATGCGCCTGTTTCCCTTTGCCAAATATCCGACCGAACCGCTGAATGAGTGGCGACGGATTTTCTGCGATCCGGGAGCGATTCCCCTTGAAGCGGTCCGGCAAGCGCTCGCCTGGCACTTCGGAGGGTGGCAACGAAAGGACCTCGCCCTTACCCACCGAAAAGTCATCACGGAAGTCACCAAAGCCTGGCCTGAGTTCGTCAGCATTGCCGACCAGAAACCTGAGCAATTGTTCGGCTTTTGGCAGACCAAGCTGACCGACTGGAATCACGGTTTCGGCGCAGCGGCTTTCTTTCTACACCTTCAACAACCGGTCTCGTTCGAAATAGCGGATCGGCATCGAATAGAAGCCATGTATGATCTGCTGGGAGCAATTAGCCAAGAAGAAAAGGCCCTCCCTGATCTTACCTTCGACAACCTTTTGAACTACACAAATTTCTTCCGCTCCCTTCTCCCCAAACTATCTTACGGCGACGATTCCCCCGTTCTGCTCGACCGATTTCTTAAGGCGCTCGGCAATCGACACGCGTACAAATTTGTGCCTGCTGACTATAAATCGACGGAACCGACTATTCGCTCCTTTTCCTGGGATGCCGCCATCTCGAACCGCTTCCGTCTGGATCAAATCGTCCATCGTTCCAATGTCGATATTCTGTTCGCCTGTTTTTTACTGACGTTGGAATCCGAGAAGCTCTCACATGAGGGTTTGACGATCGCCGAAGTCATCGATCGGCTGCCACTCGGTACCGGTGGGCTTTGCAACCCTGCGAGTTTCAATTATGCTTTGGTCGCGCTCTTCGGCGGGCAAAAACAGCGTGACTACTGGGTTTTCCAAAAACCAGAACTTAGCCATTCCTTTACCGCTCAAGCCAACCAATCCACGCGAAACATGCGCTTCTACCTCTCCCATGCTTCGGAAAAGCTCTCCGTCAATCCCAAGTACGTAAAAGAGGTCAATTGACCGTATAAATAATGAAAAATTTCGAAGCATACCTCCCTGAACGAGCGGGAATAAGAATTGCTCGTCCAGGTAGACACATCCCATCAGTTACTCGCCGCGACTTGGCGATTTCTCCACTCTTTCGGTGAGGCGATCCACAATTATATTGTCCGGCGTGTAATGATTGCCGTATACACCGTCGAGCGCAGTATGAAGACGAGCTACTGGACGTCAGACTCGCACTTCTTCCATTCGCATTTTCCCACAAAACCGCTCCTACTGCGGGAACAAAGCATTAGAGTAGACGTAGACGTCTGCGTCGATGTCGACAACTACGCAGATATTGATTCAGACATTCCGTCACCTGAAACATACAAAGGAGTGTTGTAAGCATGAGTAGATCGTTCAGCCTTTCCGAAGCTGCAAAGAAAGCGAAAGAACAGAGAAATATTTGGTCCTTCGAATACCAGAACGCCGACGCTCGGAAAGAGGCGATAGCAATCGAACCATCCAATACGGAAGATTTCACTGACGGCCAAGAAACAGCGGAGCCGGAACGGTTGAGCGATGACGACAGTGTCTGCGTTCTTGCCGCAACCTCTAAACCACGAGTGGCCAAGCCGGTCAAAGGACCAGGTACAGCCCAAGGACCAAAACCCGTACTACGCCCTAAGTCAACATCCGCACCCATGCAACAAACGGCCGAACTGGCAGTCGAAAGGCAACAGTTCTGCCAAGCTAGTACCACTGAAAGTTCAGACCCAGTCGCCAGACCGCTAGAGCGAAAAACGCAGCCTTTCAACGAGCGGTACGAGCGGATCACGACGTACCTGGAGAAGCCGCTGTTCCGACGCGTTCACGACCTGCACCAGCGCGGCGAAATCGCCAAGATCGCCGGGATCTTCAACGCTGCCGTCCGGGATTATCTCGATCGGTACTACCCAGACAAAGACAAGTAATTATAAAACGATAAAACGACCCGATTCCGTCATGGATCGGGTCGTTCATTTCATTTTCCTTTTCTCGGCATCGATAGTCGCCATAATGTCTTTCGCCATTTTGCGGACAAGCTCGATTTCTTCCATGCTCCGCTCCTCCAAAAATGCTCCAAGCAGGCGAATAACATCCCGCTTGCCCTCGAGCCCCTTACCAGCTTCCAGCTCACCAAAGCGAAACGCATCGATTGGCTCGGCATTTAGAGCCGTCATGATCTTTTCCAACGTTTCCAGAGCGATGTTCCGCTCTCCTCGTTCCACTCCGGCCAAGTATGTATCTATCATGTCTGCCCGTTCCGCAAGGGCAGCTTGGGTAAGTCCCCTTTCCTTGCGCATTTGCCGCAGACGTTTCCCTACGAGGACCTTTAGCTTCGACATCACATCACCTATCCTTCTCATTCTTATGGTAGAGAAGGATACTTGCACTCTACAGGATATCTAATATTCATAAATTGTTGTTTCTGAACTTATATGTTTTGTATAATCGATGTAGGTCCTAAGGATTACCAGAGAACTACTCAATTTGACCGCAGTTATTCCTTTTAGAACAATGGGGTGATTGTATCTAGCATTGGAGTTGCATTTCTGCATCACGAAATCGAATAAATTCAAATAAGGGGTTACAAAGATGATCCTACTGTACTTCCCAGGCTTCGTGCTGTCGGTTCTACTTCTGCTCGTCGGCCTCGTCAAGCCATCTCTTGTGTTACGCTGGGGAAGCAAACGGACTCGCGGGCGCTCATCGCTGCTGTACGGCATAGCCGCAATCACTTTTGCCACAGCAATGGTTGTAGTGACGCCGGACTCCCCTTCCTCCGGGCAATCGTCTGCCACGAAGCTCGCGCCGGATGAGCCGACCAAGCCCATTAACGAGAAACAGCCTTCGCCACCGGCTGATCTACCGGCCAACGGCAAAGAGTCGGCAAATCCCAAAACCGTCCGCATTGAGCTTGCCGAGCGTCATCGCTCCCAGCCCACGTTTTACGAAGGCGAAGTCAATCAGCAAGGCCAGCCTCACGGCAATGGAACCATTACCTACACGACGACGGACATGAACAAAGAGACTCGCGCCATCACCGAAAAAACACATGTGCTTTACAAAGGCCAGTTCACGAACGGCATTTACGACGGGATAGGCACCCTGTATCGCGACACTTCGGGAGCCGTCGAATTCAGCGGCGTGTTCCGAAACGGAGAAAAGACTCTCTATCCGTTCGAGAACGAGTTTTACTACGACAAGGGGAAAATCTCGTTCTACGGCGATCCTGCCAAAACGAAGGCTGGGAAAACGATGAAAGTTTTCTACTTAGGTGGCAATCTGTACTATTCCGGCGCATGGGAAAATAAGCAGCCCAACGGCAAGGGCACCCTATACTACAACATCTTTCCCGAGCAAAAGCAGGCCGAAGGAACTTTCAAAAATGGCAGTCTAAATGGAAAAGGAAAGATGTTTCACGAAAACGGACAAGTATGGAGAGAAGGCTCTTTCTCCGCAGGCCAGTTGGACGGTTCAGGGAAAACGTATCACAGCAATGGAAATTTGGAATCCGAAGGAACCTTCAAAGAGGGGAAGCTGCATGGGAAAGGAAAAACGTATCACGAGAACGGCAATCTGGATGGCGACGCCTCTTACGAGGAAGGAAAGCCGATAGGCAAGGCAAAAATTTACCATAAGAACGGCAAACTCGCCTTCGAGGGCACTTTCGATCAAGGCATGTTCAAGCCGCACGGTATCTACGGCAACGGCATCCTGTACCATGAAAACGGCAAGATCATGTACAAGGGCGAGTTCAAGGCAAGCAAGTATCACGGCAAGGGTACACTTTACAACGATTCCGGCGACGTGATCCAGGAGGGCCAATGGAACGAGGGGCAGTTTGTCGGCGGCTAACTCCGCTCCCCCCTTTCCGGAAATGAAGAAGTCATACCATAGACCATAGAGAAGGAGTCATTCCCATGAAAAAACTGACAACCATTCTGGCCAGCGCCTTTTTCGCTACGGCCTTTTTCGCTAACGTCTCGTTCGCCAGCGACCTCAACATGCGCGTCGAGGGGCAGCCTGTTCAATTCCAATACGGAAGCCCGTTCATCGACAATGGCAGCAGCCTCGTACCGCTCCGCGACCTGCTCGTCTCCCTCGGCGTGAGCAACGACGACAAGAGCATTGTCTGGAACGGTGACGAGCAAAGCGTCACGGCCATCAAGGGTGACAAGACAGTCAAGCTCAGCGTGGGGGCCAAAGCCATCTTTCTGAACGGTGAAATGTACAGGGAACTGGACGTTCCGGCTCAAAACGTCGACGGGCGCGTCTACCTTCCGGCCCGCGCCGTGGCCGAGGCGTTCGGCTACTTCGTCGATTTCGATGGCAACACTCGGACGATTCTCGTTCAGGAAGTCCCGTTCGGCGGCGGTGTCAAAGCCGACGATTTCGTCGATCCCGTCGTGGCGGGCAAGTCCCTCGCCAACATTGAAACGGCCCTGAACGCATTTGCCGGGTTCTCCCTGCCTGCCGCCAGCAAAGACGCGCTGGAACGGAACGCTGCCGCATTCTTCGCCCCGGATCGCTCCCCGCTCTCGCTGGACGAACTCGACACCTACGTGTCCGAAAGCGATCTGGCGAAAAATCCGGCGAAGTACGCTGGCGATATTCTCGCCTACTCCTCCGTCACGCTCGATACCGTCCGCGAGATGGAGATAGACAACGGGGAAGTCGTGACCGGAGCAGTCGGCCACACGGGAGGCACGTACAGCCAGTTGCTTGAGAAGTGGCAGGACAGCACTTACTTTCAGATTTTCTACGCCGGTTCGACCGACGTTTCGAAAGGCGATAAGGCCACAGTCAAGGGTATCGTAGTCGGCGAGACGACGATCGAGCTGACCAACGCCCAAGGTGCACGCTTCGTTCAACCCATGTACGTCATGGTGGCGGGCAACCTGTTGACCACGGGGGCAGAGTACGATTACCGAATGGAGCGATCCCGTCAAAATCCCGGTGAGATCGTCATCCCGGAACTGGATAACCAGCCGACCCACGCGCAAAAAGCGCTCAACCAACTGTCCGTCAATCTCAAGGGCGGAAAACTGGAAATCATCGACGAGCTATCCAGCGACTTAGAAATCTTGGAACTCAAGATCATGGACTACGCATACAAACTATCTAAACCGATTCGCATACCGAGCAAATACGACGGCGGGCTAGCGATCGAATTGTCTGCGTTCGTCGATGGCAAAGGCAATGCTTTCGTGCCGCAGTCTGGCGAAGGTTATTTCATCAAAGTCGCCACGAACGCCGGTGAGATCGCCCGATTTGAAAGTCATGATCCGAACTCGCAGTCCAAGGCTGACGAGAGGGTGCTGCAAGCGCTGAACGATCTGTTGGGTGGAGCCAAGTTCGATAGCGGCAAACTGGTGCTGGAGTTCCCGACGACACAAACCTTTAAAATCCAAAAAGTTACAATCGACTCGTCGTACACCTACACACCGGCAAAACCGATCGACGTCTCGCCAGCGAGCCCAAAAGTCGAGATTCCGCTGAGCGAGGTCCGCAACGCGTTTGGGCAAGCCTTCGTCCCGAAAAAGGAGGGCCAATGGAGCCTGACCCATGGCGTGACGATCTCGACCAACTACGGCGACGTCAAGAAAAGCGCCAGCGACGAGACGAAGAGTACGACGCCCGCTTGCCCGAACTGCCAACAGCAGGTCGGGGGCGGCAGCCTTTCCCCTACTTCCGGGACGAGTGACTCCAACACCCGCCTGAACACAGCCGACCCGAATCCATTCGTTACCAAAGATCAAGTTGACGATTCGGGATCAAGGCTTAACGCGACTGATCCGAGCAACTTTCTCAGGGAAGATCAGCCCGATGACGCAGCTTCAAGGCTGAATGTAGCTTTTCCTGACTAACAGCGTCTGACCCGCTGTTGTAATTATATAATGAACTTCTGTTCAATTATTACATTGACAAACATTGTCCCGACGGACGATGTTTCTTTTTTTGTGATTTCAATTTACATCCACGTTACTCCTTTTTGGTCTCTCCTCGACTGGGAAAAACGATATACTGTAGATAAGATTCCATAACAACTTACAAGGAGATTCATTCTATGAGTCGCGGAAAAAAAACACACTTTTCGGATGCAAATTTGGAAGAATTGCTGAAAGATCTGAATTGGGGAAAGAGCAGCTTTGAGAACCGCTTCAAAAGATTTTGCGATGCTTACGGATTTGAGTACGAGGGCTATAATATGTTCAAAAAGGACCCCGAAGATCCTAACAGTGAATATGAATTTAGCTGGCAGTGGTACCCTCTGCTGCAATGTTTATTGAAGACACTTCCGTTACATCCCTTTTTTCGAGCAAATACCCAGGAACAGAATATAACCACAACCACTATTACACAGTATTACGAAATCTTGCTGGATGAAATAGAATTGTTGCCAAACCATCTGAAGTATGAAATTATGTCTCACCCTGCATATCAAAGTGCTCTGAAAGAAAAGTTTGCGTCAAAGCACTTAGCGGACAAAATTGCGGAATTTATCTCAGCTATATCTATAATTACAAATCAAGAACGTCCAGACATTATGATTGAACTCATTCGAAAGCTGGATGAGTGGATCTATTCAGCTTTTAAAAATAACTACTCGCTATCAATGGCCAGGCAAAGTTTTCATGAACATAATGCCGATCTAATTAATGAAATGATAGATCGTGATAATGAAAGAAAACCCTCTTCTAGACTAGATAACGAAAATGTCCGCCAAGAAGCACACACCAGCGAAAAAAATAAAAGGGTATACTTCAATCAGTCCCAGCTAGATTCTCTTCTTGCTTTAATCCTGGACCGTCAGCTCGTGCAAGATAAGTTGCCTAAGCCAAAGAGCAATATGACACCTAAAGAAAAAAGCATGCGAAGAAAAAAACAGGAACACATAAAAGAGAAAAAAGAACTCGTTTATTTGGATATTGGTCAACTGCTTAAGACACTCGATGAGTACGAACTTAATATAAAAAACGATGATGAATTTTTTTCTTTTCGTGAGGCCTATAATCTCTACCTGCAAAAATCGTCACAGTTTACAGAGAATTATATGAACCAAATTGACACCATCGTTGCAAATATTAAACAGTGCAAGTATCTCAATAATACTGCAGAAGAAAAAATTAAAGCAGTCAAAAAAACATTTGAAACGATGACTACCGAGCAGAAAGAAACAGCAAAACAGCAGTATATCGCTAATCGCCGGGCTGAGTTACAGACCATTATTGAACGATGTCAAAAGGAAATATCCGCTTTAGATACGGAAGACTCCCCTATGTACGAAATTTCAAGGAATCAAAAACAAGCGGATATTGAGTATGTTCGCTTTTGTGAAACCGTAAGGGAGCACTCATCACAATTTGCCCCAGCTTCACAATCTTTTCTTGGCCAACTTATTGCCCCTGCCTTCCATTTTTCGAATGACAAACCCAAGGACCTGTAGAGCACATTTACTGTGCTCTTCTTTTGTCCCACTGTTCAAATAAACAACTTCACTGATTCCTCACATCGCTCATGATTCAATCCGCCCAATGTTTTTTAAAATGTTGGGTCGTAAATGCCCAGCGCCAAGCCCTCGTCTAAAATGAAGTCATGGCCCACTCGGCAGGCTGCTCCCAAAAACGGGACTCATTCCGCCCAACGTTTTTTTGAATGTTGGATCGTAAATGCCCGGCGCTAGGATCTCGTCTAAAATGAAGTCATGGCCCACTCGGCAGGCTGCTCCCGAAAGTGGGACTCATTCCGCCCAATGTTTTTTTGAATGTTGGGTCGTAAATGCCCGGTGCTAGGATCTCGTCTAAAATGGAGTCATGCCCCGCTCGACTGGCTGCTCCCGAAAGTGGGACTCATTCCGCCCAATGTTTTTTTGAATGTTGGGTCGTAAATGCCCGGTGCTAGGATCTCGTCTAAAATGGAGTCATGCCCCGCTCGACTGGCTGCTCCGCCGAGCACAAATAAATTCGGCAAGCGTGTACTCCTTGGGGAGCATCCGTTCGAGTACGCAAAGCATTCCAATCGCTCCTTAAAACTTCATAGCGTTGTTTATGATTCGGGCAGTACATACGAGCGGTTGAGTAGACTTATTTTTCCTACTATTCACATGCGTTTAATCAAATTTAGGTGGTGCATAAATGATACGAAATCGCTCTCCCCCAATTTTCCGCCAGTACCAACGTCGCGCATCATAACATCGGAATGGCAACGATCTTGCCAAGAAAGGGGTATACATGGAAACCAGCAGCAACAATCAAAGCAACGATCTCCCGCAGGATGCTCCAGAGCAACAGAAATTCGACGATTTCGTTCCGCTGAGGGTCGAGTACCAAAGCAAACGCTCGTCCGGAGTAAGCTCGTTCACCGCTGTCAACACAAATAAATTCGGCAAGCGTGTACTCCTTGGGGAGCATCTGTTCGAGCACATCGGCTCTCCAGCCCGCGTCCAAATCACTTTTAATTCGGTCGGGATCTGCATTAGCGAAGCTCTTCCGAGTGGCGGGACGCCTTTCGTTATACGAAAAGCTGGCAAGCGGCCTTGCGTGTATTCCGTCCAGCTGGTCGACACGCTTACGGCGATGTTCAAACTGAGCTTCGATGGCCGGAGCAGCATTTCTTTTTACGAAGTCGATTGCTTCAGCAAAGACGGCGTGCCAACGGCCTTTGTTCCGCTTAGACAAGCGGAACAGCAGCTGGAGGCTAAGCCCGCTTCTAATGAACAGGAGCAAGAGCCAGAGATTTCGTCTAAGGATCAGGAAACGGATCTTTGAAGTCTCTTCTCCCCTTGTGGGACTCGGTTCTCGGTTCTACCGGTGTACGTGGTCCTCCGCAAAAAGCTATCGTGCAATACGCAATGCCAAAGATGCGGGAGGCAACACGCATCATAAGAGAAAAAAGCCAGGCGTGAGAGCCCGGCAATAAAAGTGAATAGGCGGCGTTCAGGCATTACCTGAACGGTCCTGCCATTTATCTTAACATAACCGAAACATTCGGAACTATCATAAATTTACGGAGGTCTTGTACATGCCACCCATTAAAAGAATTCAACCTGTTCAGAAAACCTTAGAGCAGCCGCCTAAAATCGTCAATCAATCTCTCTCACTTGTACGCCCGGTTCAGGATTACCTAAAAGATGATCGCTACCTATCCGAAATCGCCGATGCTCAAGTCGTTGAGATCAACGGCAAGCCAATGCTACGGCTCGGAACGAAAATTGCGGATGAGGACGGTTACGAGCAAGCCGAAACTTTCCTACTCAAGCCCGATTTCCGTCATCAGTCGACCTCCTTTTACAAGCTTCTTGAAATAACCGGCTGCATGCCAGATCGTGGAAAAGCCCTCGCTGTCGACTCTCTCATCGGTCAGCAGGTGATGCTTTCGCTCAAAACTGTAACTAAAAACGGCAACATCTATACAAACATCGATGACGTCGAACCCGTACCAGATGAGGAAGGCGATGTTGATGTAGACGTAGATGTAGATGTAAATGTAGATGTTAATGTCGACGACTCCGAAGATTGATTTTCCAAACGGTCCGCCTTCTCGAGGGCGGAACCGTCTAAATTACTCTTTTCAGGAGGCGATTCTACTGACGACCCAACACAATAAAATCCGGCAAGCTGCGTTGCAGTATGCTCGATTAGGCCTCCGCGTCATTCCTTTATGTTCCTATGACCATAAAGGAATGAGCGAAAGGCATCGTCAATCATGTCCCAATCCGGGAAAGGTACCGCTGCTCGGAAATTGGACGAACAAAGCAAGCGACGTCCCTGGTACTGTCGACCAATGGTTTGACAAATACAGAACGGCCAATGTTGGTGTCCTTACCGGCGTGGCAGGCGGCATCGTCGCCATCGATGTTGACGGTGATTACGGACATAAGCGGCTTGTTGAAATCTCAAGCGGGGAGATACCTGCAACCTGGGAATTCACCACTCCGGGAGGCGGGCACCGCTACCTTTTTCTTGCTCCTGAATATACACCTTTAAGAAAGTATTCGGATGCGCTTCCCGGTACAGACCATCAGGAGATCGCTTTTCTCGGCGACCACCATCAGACCGTCATGCCCCCATCACAGCACAAGAACGGTGGCACGTACGAATGGGTCGAGGGACGTAGTCCCGACGATATCGAAATCGCCCCCGCACCGGATTGGATGATTCTAAAGATGTCCCTCGCCGCTGCCGCAATTGGACTTTTCGACGAGGATGACACGAATCCTTCGCCGTACGATAGACCTGATCAGCCCGAGAAACATCATCTGGACAGTGGACAAAAACCGATTAATCTCAGGCCAGAGTCCATTTCGAGTAAGCCAAGAGCCGACAGTATTTCGAGCACTCTCAAAACCAACTCGGAAAGCGAGAAAGCGAGGATTCTGAGGGACAAATGTTCAAAAGTGGCGGAAGCTTGGAAGCTGCAGAGCGGCGTTGGGTGCGACTGGCATACGTGGTTTCGCACGGCTTCCCTTCTCGTCAAAGCCGGAGCACTTGACGATGCGTTGGCCTTCTCCGAGCTCTCCCGCAAGCACAACGAATACAGCCGCTCCGAAATCGAGGGCATGACCCGAAAAGCGTTCGGACCTACGCGCTGCACTACGCTCGGCTGTGACGCGGAGCAGATCAAGAAATGCTTCGGCAAATTCAAGAAAAACGACAATAATGAAATCACGAACAGCCCGGTCGCCTTCCTCAAGGCTGAAAAATCGGCATATTCAAACGATATCGCCGAACTTGTGGAGAAGTTCACCAGCTACCGCGTGCGCTTTGGGGCGATCGGAGAAGTGGGAACCAATAAGGAAGGCGAAGAAACATTTAAGCCATTCGCCAATTTTGTTCCGGTTCCTTTGGAGGACGTGTGCCTCGACGACGGAGCTACCCAAGAGCGCTGCTTCGTGATTTCCGGTCGGCTGCTTGACGACGATAGCGAACTTCCTCCGCGTCGGGTAAGCCATCTAGATTTCCATGAACCGACCAAATGGGTCATACACTGGGGACTGAGACCAACCATTTTTCCCGGCAACCAAAATAAGGAAAGGGTGCGTCATACCGTGCAACTACTATCGCATGGCGTTAAGAATAGTGTCGTTTACACACACTTGGGATACCGCAAAATCGGGGGCGAGTGGAGATACCTCCATGCCGGGGGATGCTCAGACGACGACAGCGTGAAGGTCGAAGCGGATTCCAGGCTCAGACGGTACGTCCTTCCCTCCAAAGAGAAGGATCCCATCGTTGCCATTCAAAGATGCTTTTCCCTTCTTGGAATCGCAAGCGAGCGCGTGACGCTGCCCCTGCTCGCCACGATGTTCCTGGCTCCTCTTTGCGAAATTTTGAGAAAAATCGGACTGGAGCCCGCCTTCGTAGTTTGGCTTTTCGGCCAAACGGGAGCGAGAAAGTCCACGATCGCGGCGCTGTTCATGTGCCTGTTCGGAAACTTTTCCGCGAAGAGCCCACCAGCCTCTTACAAAGATACGGCCCTTTCGCTCGAAAGAAGGGGTTTCGCCTGCAAGGACAGCGTCCTCTGGATCGACGACTTCCACCCGACGCAGAACCCGCTCGACGCCCGAAAGATGGAACAGACGGCCCAGTCGCACATTCGGTCGTACGGCGATCGTGTTGGGAGAGGAAGGCTCGATCCTAACGCAAAGCTGAAGGCGGACTACCCCCCGAAAGGACTTGCGCTTGACACAGGAGAACAGCTTCCTGACGGTCACTCCAGCAACGCCCGTCTTCTCGGGATCGAGTTGCTGCCCGAGGACGTGAATCTAGACAAGCTCACGGAAGCCCAAAGACTAGCACCTCAACTCGCTGAGGCAATGCTCGGCTACACCCGCTGGCTCGGAAATCGGATGTCTGACGTCGATTTCGACCGGCATCTCGAGGAACGGTTCTTCGCTCTGAGAAGCGAAGCGGAATCCTCCCGGTCGCACGGAAGGATTGCCGAGACGGTCGCGTGGCTCCGCTTGGGCCTGGAGTGCCTGCTCGACTACGCTGTCAGCGTCGGCGCTGTGACGCCCGAGGAAAAGGAAGTCCGTCTCATGGACGGCTGGCGAATCTTGCTCTCGCTCGCGGACGGACAGAACGATACCGTCCGGGAGTCGATGCCGGTCACGCAGTTCTTGGATACCGTCTCGGAACTGCTGCAAAACGGGACCATTCACGTCCAGGTCTTGGATAGCCGTTTCGAGTCCGAGGAAGATAGCTTGAGACGCACAGGGAAGCATGTCGGCTGGCGTGACGAGCATTTCTACTACTTCCTTCCGAAAGTCCTGTACAACGAAGTCAGCTCATTCCTCGCCAATCAGCACGAGCACATCCCCCTCAAAATGTCGGCACTCTGGAAGCAGCTCGACGTGGAAGGAGCACTCACAACGGAAACGTACCTGGAGAACGGTGCAGAGAAAGTCAAAAGGGTTCGGCGCAAAACCATCGGGGGTGTGAGGGTTCCAGCGCTCTGGGTCAAGAAAGAATGTGTCTCCGAACCGGATGAGTCCGAGGCGCGAAGGCGCGACGTAAGAAGCCGTGCTGCCATCAGGCAGACTGAGGCCGGGGACCTTTTTGACCAGGGCTGAAGGGGCTGAATCCCCCTTCGCACCCCCCTCTTCAACACCTCGGGGGACCGCAACAGACGATGAAACATAAAGGAAAAAGAAAACATAACCCCCCACCCCCCCTGACTTGTTTTGAAAACCTCGTGTGTGGCCATACCAGCCGGATGTGAGCCGACTCCGACCCAGGTGTCCATTTTGGGGGTGGGGGGATGGGGTTGGGGGACTCCGGGACAGGCGAGGAAACCGGATTTATACATTTTTCGGGAATATATCATGATCTTGATGTCTATCGAATTCTAGAGAGGAGCAAGATTCATGAACATTCTTCAGTCCAAAGCTGACCTGCTTGCAATCGATTCGAATGTTTACCCGGAGCCGTTACGTCGTTTCGCAAGCGAACTTCTCCAGTCAATTGATTATGAGGTTGACCCCGAGGAGCAGGAAGAATTTCTACTCCGAAACCCCATCATTCTATGCGAGCCGGGTGATAATATTACCGCTTTGTTGGAAGCAAGCCCGTTTGGCTACGAGTACATCGAGCGGCTTGATCTTGAAGGCGTAACAGTTTTTCGGGCCGGTGTACTTCTCGATAATGAATGGTTTGTCCAATATCTGATTCCTGAAGAGGCGATCGACGCCGAAATAGCAAGATGGTTGGATGAACATGCTTCGGCTGGAGGTGCTGTTCGATGAGTAAGAAAGACGCTGCAAAACGCATCGAGATCGTCTCCCTTCGGATGGTAAAGGAAAGGACATCTCTTCTCTACCCGAACCGTATGATCCGAACGCCGGAAGACGCCGCAAACTTGTTCCGGCAATTCATCGGCGATTGCGATAGGGAATCGTTTTGCATCCTTTGCCTAAATACAAAAAACGAGCCGACCGCGTTGCACCAAGTATCGACCGGTACACTAAACGCTTCGCTGGTGCATCCACGCGAGACTTATAAGCTCGCTATTCTCGCAAACTCGGCCTCGATCATCGCCGCCCATAATCATCCTTCCGGAGAAGCTACTCCGAGTCCGGAAGACGTTGAGATTACGGAGCGGCTTCGTGACAGCGGAGCGTTGTTGGGAATCGACTTTTTGGATCATCTCGTCATCGGTGATAACAATTTCGTGAGCATGAAAGAACGGGGGCTGATGTAGGTGTTCCCGAGGCATTCACGTTACGTCTCGCATCTAGCAAACGAAACTCTTCCTCCCGACATCCAGTCGATTCTCTGGTCCATCGTTGACCGGGATTTAGCAGAAGGACGAGAGCTTGACTACTTGCAAGTATTTACACTGTCAATCGTCCGTATCGAAAGCTACACCTACCAGCGCATCCGGCAGAAGCAAGAGAAGCCGGAGCGTAAGAGGATACACGATATTTCCGGAGTCAAGGTGCCCCTCTCCGGCGTCACAGTCTGGATCATCGACAGCGACACATACTGCACCATGCTGCTGCCGGAAGATTATTGAGGCGATGCATATGAAAAAAGCAATCATCGCATTCATAATGGCAACTACCCAGCTTATTCTTGAAATCATCGACCATCGAAAAAAGAAAAAATGAAGGAGCGATCATTTTATGAATAATACTTCAAACACTGAAGCACGCTTAACACTTGCTCTCGACCTGCTCAGCGACATGATCTTGAAGCACTTGGCCAAACAGGCGAGCCCAGAACTACGGGAAGTCACGCTCTCCATCATGGAAAAGGAGACGGAAGATCAGCTCGACTTTGAAATGACGAGCGAGTTGCTCGGCACGACTCACTTCCAGGTTCGTACCATAGCATGATTCCGATCTCTAACAAACGCGCTGCGCTGTATATTCGGGTAAGCCTTGAGGAGCAAACGCGGCACGGTTTTAGCGTCGAGGGACAATTAGTCGAACTCAGGCAATATTGTAAAGCCAACAATCTCGATATCCATGATGTTTACATCGACGGCGGAGCTTCCGGCAGCAAAACAGCCGGACGTCCCGAACTTGGGAGAATTCTAACTGACGCAGATCAAGGAAAATTTGATCTGGTACTTATTTGGCGGGTTAGCCGACTTTCTCGAAACTTTACTGATCTGCTTAACATCGTCGAGCATTTAAACCGCAGCAAGGTGAAGCTCTGCAGTCTTAACGAGCATTTCGATACGGGTACTGCGCTCGGACAATTCATCCTCCAGATGATCGGTGCTGCAGCAGAGCTTGAACGGGTCAACATTACGGATAATCTTCGCATCGCCATGAATCAAAGAAGTAAGCTCGGTATCTGGAACGCAGGAAACAACGTTCTTGGCTACCGCTGGACCCGTGATCCTAATACGAACAATGGTCAAGTAGAAGTTGTGCCGGAGGAAGCCAATCTGGTCAACCACATTTTTGAGTGGTACGCATCTGGTGACTTGGGATTTAAAGCCATCTCCAATCGCCTAAACCGTGCCGGACATCGTACGAAGCTGGGCAATCCTTTCAGCATTCATGCCGTTAGAAACATTCTGAACAACTGCAATTACATCGGAATGGTACGCTTCTGCAGGAGCGAAAATATCCGCACAAAAGGGGCTGTTCAAGTCGGTTGGGCGAAGGGGGACCACGCAGCGATCGTCGATCTGGAACTGTGGAATTTTGTCCAGAATCTCCTCTCCGAACGGTTTGCGCCGCCATTGCGAAAGATTGACCGCGCCTTTCCGCTTGCAGGCCTGCTCAAATGCCCGCGCTGCGGCAAGAGCATGGTCCCTTGGCACACCGATCGAAAACGTAAAGACGGCACAAGCCATACGAACTACTATTATCTTTGCTCCACTTACAACTCCAAAGGAACAGCAGGATGTCGCCCCAATGTCGTTAGGGCCGATAAGGCGGAGCAATGGTTTTTCGAGCAGATTCGAATACTGCTTTCCGCGCCAGAAACGTTTGAGAAGATCGTCGCGGCGACAAACGCGAAGCAACAAAGCGACACAACGCCTTCATTGGAGGAAGTTCGGCAAGTTGAAAAGCTGCTGAAAGAACTTGCTCAGCAGAAGGAAGAACTGTTTCGTTCGTTTGAATCAGGGCGTATATCGAAAGAAGAGTTCACTTCCGCCATTATTCATACAAAACAGCAATTAATGGAAACGCAAGCGGCTAAAGAACGTATGGATGATGCACTTGCCGCTTCTGAAAGGGCCGTTGTAAATCCTGATCATGTCCGGGCTGCCCTTTCTCGTTTGCGTCAAGTCTTCGATTCGAGTTCAGAGAAACAGCAAAATCGGTTACTCCGGCTTCTGGTTGACAAGATTACGATGCCGGTAGATCGCGATATCCAGCGTGCAACGATTCACAGCACGAACGCCTTATTGAATTTACAAATCCCAACTTTAACGGAGGTTAATTAACCTATGAATCCAAACCGTAATCATCTTGATAGACCCATCGTTGTAGCCCTATACATTCGAGTAAGTACGGAAGAACAAGCCGAGTATGTCTATTCCATCGACGCCCAAAAGCAGGCGCTCCGTCAATACTGTGAGGAGACGAACCGTGTTGTCTATGAGGTATATTGCGATTGTGGCAAAAACGGGACTAGACCGGAAAAGCGGGATGCACTTCAACGTCTTCTTTGCGATGCACAGAATGGGTTATTTCAAGAAGTCATCGTGTGGAAAATAAACCGCTTGGCTCGCCGCGCTTTCGATCTGCTAAAAATCGTAAACAAACTGACCGACCACCAAGTCGGGTTCCGTTCCATTACGGAGAGTCATTTCGACACGACGACGAGCATCGGAAAGTTCAGCCTTCAAATGCTGGGTGCTCTTGCCGATCTGGAACGTCAACAATGCTTCATGAACCGGAGGTCAAAATGCTAGCAGCAAACCAGCTCAATCGTCCCATTGTCGTAGCTCTCTACATTCGGGTAAGTACAGCCGAGCAAGCCGAGCTTGGGTACTCTATTGGTGCCCAGGAGCAGGCTCTCCGTCAATACTGTGGGGCGACGAACCGCGTTATCTACGATGTCTACTGTGATGCGGGTATTACCGGAACCAGTATGACAAAAAGACTCGCCCTTCAGCGTATGATGAGCGATGCCAAAAAGGGACTTTTTAGCGAAGTAATCGTGTGGAAGATCAATCGCCTAGCTCGCCGCAATATCGACCTGCTCCAGATTGTTGAGGAACTTTCAGATCATCAAGTAGGCTTCCGCTCACTAACGGAAAGCATGTTTGATACTACAACGAATTTTGGAAAGTTCGGGCTTCAAATAATGGGTGCGATTAGCGAGCTCGACCGCAACAACATCTTGGAAAATGCTCAGATGGGACTAAAGCAACGGGCTCGTACAGGCAAGCATAACACGAGAGCGCCGCTGGGCTACCGGGTAGTCATTCTATCTCAAAGCGGGCGAAAGCGGAATACGAAAATGGAGGTCGTCCCGGAAGAAGCTGCGATTGTTCGAAGAATCTTCGAGCATTACGCATCCGGTCACGGGCTTCGTTCCATCGCTAATTCCCTGAACCGAGACGGCCATCGAACCAAGAAGGGAAATCCCTTCACCATCTGCGCTGTCAGCGACATTCTCGACAACGCCTTTTACGTCGGGAAAGTCACTTACCTTAAACATTTGGATTGGAGCAAGAAGCGGCGAAAGGGTAAGAACGCGAACCCCATCGTCTCCGACGGAATGCATGAGCCGATCGTTCCCCATGAACTTTGGGAGAAGGCGCGATTTCTGCGGCAGCAAAAGTCTGTCGTCTCAGAAAAACGGTTCCACGGAGACTTGCTTTTAACTGGACTACTCCGCTGCCCCTCATGCGGCTCGGCCATGACTGGAAGCAGAACGAACAACAAAGACAAGAACGGCAACCCGGTTCCACGCTTTTACTACTCGTGTTCAAAAATGCGCAGTTCTGGAGCGGTAGTGTGCCGTGCTAACAGCATCCGCAAAGATGTCGCGGAAGACTATCTATTTGTGAGGCTCAAGGAAGTGCTTGCAAAGCCGCACATCTTGAGAGGAATAGTTAAGGGAATCAATGAGCGGAAGGAGAGCAGCTTAAAGCCGCTTCAGGAGGAGCTGTCCTCTGTTAATGCGGGAATCGAGGAGATAAAGGCGAAGAAGAATCGGCTGATCGAACTTTATGAAATGGACGACTTCGACAGCGCGTTTGTATCCGAGAGGATCAAGAAACTTGATTCCGACTTTGATCAGCTGTGCTCACGGAAGGCTGAAATCGGGTATTTGCTGAGCGGAGATCACTCCGAATCTGTTCCCTACAAGACCGTCCATTCGCTCATCGAACGATTCGAACACCTGCTAAGGTATTCCAATCCCGATCAGCGAAAGACACTGCTTCATCTAATCATTAGCAAGATCACGGTCACAAAAGATAAGAAGATCGAAAAAATCGAAATGATCTTCGACGAAAAGACAAAACACCATTTTTTAAACGCAGCCCCTTCTGCCCCTAACACGGCGGAAGGGGCTTTTCCATTTTCGGACGGAAAAGCCCCACGACTTGAGCAAGCTCTGACAATCACGATTTAATCCAGCCGGATCAGTCAAAAAAGGGCGGGAGCATTTCTCGCTTTCGTCCTTCCTCTACCGGATATTCGATTTGGAGGCACACGAAAATGAATGGTTTCTACAAAGAGACAATTTCGCCGCGATCGTTCATCCTCGCGAAGTGTATCCGTGCCGCCATCAAACGTTCCTCGGCTTCCGCAGCTTATGTCCATAATCATCCTAGCGGCGCCCCCACTCCTTCGCATGAAGACATTGCGCTTACAAAACGTCTTTCCGAAGTAGGATCAATCATTGGAATCGATATCCTCGACCATGTAATAATCGGCCATGATCGGTACTGCAGCTTGAAGGAGCAAGGACTGTTCTAACATTCAAAGTGTTACGTCTTTTATCGAATTAACTGGTCTCTTCTTCGCATCAATGATAACGAGTTAATCTTCAGAAGAATTCTATAGTGAATTAGAATAGGTACGAAGGAATTGAATAGCCTTATGTCGAATGTATGTTCTTATTAAATATCAATTCGTGGTGGCGGTGATTTCAATAAAAAATAATCTTTTATTTTGTGAATACGATATGAGCGCGGTTATAGCGAATCAGGAAAAACAGATTCGTGAGGGAATCTCATCATACGATCCTAATAAACTCTTGAATACTCCTGACGAAGATTTAATTGACTACTTCTACAACAAATTAAATATCAATCCCCTTATTTTACATGAGGACCAGATAACCGTGGACCAGAAAGAAAATCGAATTGATGTTAGCCGAGAACATTCTCGTTTTATCTACGATAGAAGCCGTCCAGTATATATGACAGGAACTGAAATCATTCTTGAGGTACCATTTAGCGGAGATTCTGTCCTCTTTAAGTGTAGACCATCCACTTTTAACTTTAATCCTCCTCCAGGAGAAGTACATGGACAAACCTTGTATATATCTGTACAAACCTTAGACCACAACTCGGATTCAATAAAAAAGGAACTGGAAAGCAGACTTCGTTCTGTACAAGAATACATTTCTTGGATTTCAGACGATATTCACCCATGGGATAAATCCATACGACAGAAAATTAATACTTGGATATCTGCAAGAAAAACTAAGCTCCTAAAAGACCGTGGGCTTGCGGCCTCACTCGGATTTCCCATGAAACCTAAGGAAAGTGCGTATTTGACTTTTGCAGCTCCGGATGTTAGAAAAAAATTACCGGTCAGCCAACCTCCTGCAAGCTCAAAACCATATATGCCAGAACCTGTTCTAGGATCGGATGATTACGAGCACATTCTAGGAATAATATGTAAAACTGCGTCAATGCTTGAGAGAAGCCCGCACACATTCCGAAATATGGGGGAAGAGCAACTTAGAGATCAATTTCTAGTTCCTTTAAATAGTCACTATGAAGGTCAAGCGACAGGAGAAACATTCAATTTTAATGGTAAAACAGACATTTTAATACGAGCCCAAGAAAAAAATATTTTTGTTGCAGAATGCAAAATATGGAGGGGCCAGAAATATCTTAGTGATGCCGTCGATCAACTTTTAGGATATTCCACGTGGAGAGATACAAAGACAGCACTGATTATTTTCAACAGGAACAAGGAACTAACCAATGTTTTAAATAAAATTCCCGTTACTCTTAAAAGCCATCCAAACTTCAAGCGAGAATTGCAGATTGCCGAAGAAACTTCGTTCAAATATGTTTTTAACCACAGAGATGACTCAAGTCGAGAATTAATGTTGACAGTTTTAGTATTTGAAGTTCCTCAGTAGACCTTCCATTCCCCGACCAGAGTAGAGGTGATCTCTTATGCCAAATATGAACTGGGCTGTACTTAACTCATTACAACTTGGAAGGTATGCTGAATATTTCGCCAAGATGGAGTTCGCATCGCATGGACTCGAGGTATTTTCCTCAGAGGTCGACGATCGAGGAATAGACTTCATAGTAAAAGACAAAATGGGGCGATTCTCAGAAATTCAGGTCAAGTCATTAAGGGGAACCGGATACGTTTTTGCTCAGAAAAGCAAGTTCAATATTAGCAATCCTAACCTGTACATGGCCCTCCTGATTTTCAAAGAAGGCCAAATGCCTGATTTCTTCTTGTTACCGTCTGAAGCTTGGAAAGTACCGAATGAGGTTTTTGTTGACCGAAATTATGACAAGCCAGGACAAACAAGCAAACCCGAATACGGAATTAACATTTCAAACAAAAACTATGAAATCTTGGAGATCTTCAAATTTGAAGAGTCCATCAAAGACTTCCTACTGGCCCCCTAGAATTCAATGGCGTTTGAGGAACACGCATCAATTTCACGTCGAAACAACGCCCATAAGCCCGCCTGCGCAATAATCTTCCCCCGAGGTGGCCCGACCTCCACCCTGCCCTTCGGGGGCACGTTTCCGCGCCCAGCAAGAGTTTAATACCAAAAATTTCGCCTCACTTATGATACGGTTCCCCCCGCATAATCTTAAACCCCCGATAAACCTGCTCCACCAGCACCAGCCGAATCAGCTGATGCGGGAACGTGATCCGCCCGAACGACAGCTTCTGGTCGGCCCGCTTCAGCACGTCGTCGGACAGGCCGTTGGACCCGCCGATGAGGAAGGTGACGTGGCTCTTGCCGTAGGTGCCGAGGCGCTCCAGCTGCGCCGACAGCTCCTCTGACGTCCACAGATGGCCGTCGATGGCCATGGCGATAACGTGGGTGTCGGCCTTCAGCGCCGCCAGGATGCGCTCGCCCTCCTTCTGCTTCACCTGCTGCTCCTCCGCCTCGCTCATCCGCTCGGGCGCCTTCTCCTCGGCGACCTCGGTGATGGTCAGCTTCGCGTAGGCGCTGAGCCGTTTGGCGTATTCGGCTATCCCGTCAGTCCAATATTTCTCCTTCAGCTTGCCGACCGCAATAATATGGATGTTCATCCTGCACCGTCCCTCATCTCGATTCAATCCAATCGCCAAACAAAAAAGAAGGGAGCCCCCACAGGCCCCCCGCTACAGCTCATATCACCAAAAATTGCGGTTTGTTCCCGCACCGTTCGCAGGTAGCCGGAGGCTCCCAGGCGGTAAAGCTCACTTTGTTCAAGTCGTAGATATCCGGCGCTTCCTCGTACTCGTCGACGAACATATCGATCGCCAGCTCTACGTGTTCCTTGCATACGACAAACATGAATCAGTCCTCTTTCTTTTCGCCCAGTTGGACCGTTACGGTCGCTTTTTTACCGCCGCGATAGTACGTCACCTTGATCGGGTCGCCGATCTTCTTGTCTCCGTATAAGTATTGGCGCAGCATCACGTTGTTCGAGATCGGCTTGCCGTCCAGCTCCGTGATGACGTCGTGCGTCGCCAGTCCCGCTTCCTTCGCAGGGCCTACCGCATCGATGACGATAATCCCATTTTTGACCGAATCCGGGAGTTTTAAAACTTCGATTCCCTTGAAAGCCCGAAGCGGCTCGCTAGTAATGCCGATGTACGGCCGCTTCACCTTGCCGTACTCGATCAGGCTGTTGATTGTTTCCTTGGCGGAGTTGATCGGGATCGCAAAACCGAGCCCTTCGACGCCCTTCTCAGCCACCTTCATGCTGTTGATGCCGACCAGCTTGCCCTCCAGATTAATGAGCGCGCCGCCGCTGTTGCCCTGGTTAATGGCCGCATCCGTCTGGATCACGTCCATCTCCCAATCGTAGTTGCCGTCTCCGGCGAACGAGATCGGGATCTTCTGATGCGGCGAGCTGATGACGCCGACAGTCGTCGTCTGCGCGAAGCGCAGGCCGAGCGGGCTGCCGATAGCGATGGCCGTCTGGCCCGCCTTCAGCTTATCCGAATCGCCGAATTCGGCGAATACCTTAAGTCCTGCCGCGTCGATCTCGATCACCGCCAGATCGGTAATCATATCTTTGCCCGTCATCTTCGCTTTCCGGTGCTCGCCATTGGCCAATATCACTTCAATCTGCGTAGCCGATTGGACCACGTGGTTGTTCGTTACGATGTAAGCTTTATCTCCGTTTTTCTGGAACAATACGCCGGAGCCGATCCCCAGGCTCTGAGCATCGCCGGCGCCTTCTTCCTTGATCGCGCTTATAATGCTCACTACCGCCGGCTTTACCTGCTCCACCGCGCGGACGACCTGGTCTTCCTTCATCTGATAGCTGTCCCCGGTCGCTAGAACCGGTACGGCCGCCGGCTGCCCCGGCTCATCCCGGTGCGTGCCCAGCCCGATTAAGAGCGAAGCCAGCATAATCGCTGCTGCGCCTCCCGTTACCGCAAATAACGCCACTCTTCCATCCTTGCTCCTCGACACGGCGGGAACGGCGGAACCGTTGTGCGTCCAGCGGCTTTTACGGGGCAGCTTCGTTGTGTAGAAGTCGTCATCAAACAAGCTCATGCCCGTTTCTCCTCTCGGAAGACTTCGCTCTCTATTTTCACTCATTTTTCTGGCTGAAAAAAAGAGGAATGTTTTCGCGTCTAGCGGCCTATACTACCTATAAGAACCGCTCCCTCCATTTTACTAGATTTGCAGCGAAAGTTCGAGCCGGATTCACTGGAAAAGGAGAGAAATGTTTATGAACCGTATTCGTTCCCATCTGGATGAAGTGAACCTCATCGCCAAGCTTGCCGATCTGAAGGAAGAGCATTACCGCAACACGCTGCTCGTCACCGCACTGATGGATCTGCTCATCGAGAAAGGCGTTCTGTCCCGCAGCGAGATCGAAGCCCGAATGGCCGCCGTCGATCAGATTATGAGTCAGGACCCAGCCTATCCCATTTCGTAGCCCGGTCGAAATACGTGTCCTTCAGCTCGACTTTCCGCTCGTCGGCCTGAATGCCGCGCTCCTCTAATATGTTATTCACGGTCAGTTTGGCCAAATCCATCAAGTTATGATCGCGGCTCAAATGGGCGAGATACACCGTCTCCGTCTTCCCGGTCAAAATGTCGCACAGCGCTTCGCCCGCCGCTTCATTGGACAAGTGTCCGGTATCGCCGAGAATGCGCCGCTTGATGTTCCACGGGTATTTGCCCATCCGCAGCATTTCGATGTCATGGTTCGATTCCAGGATGATCGCATCGGAGTCGGCGATCTTCTCCTTCACCTTACTGCTCACATAGCCGAGGTCGGTTGCGAGACTCAGCTTGGTGTCTCCGTCGTGGAAACAGTAACCGACCGGCTCGGCCGCATCGTGCGAGATCGGATAAGACTCGACCTGCAGCCCGCCGAACTCGACGACGCTTCCGGTCTCCATGACCTTGATTTTCTCTTCCGCCAGCGCGCCTAGATGCTTATTCAGCGCTTCCCACGTCTTCTCGTTGGCGTACACCGGCAAGTCGTGCTTGCGCGCCAGCGCGCCGACTCCTTTAATATGGTCGGAATGCTCGTGGGTGATCAAGATCGCGTCCAGCTCCGAGCCCTTCACGCCCCGCTCTTCCATCAGCTGCTCGATCTTCTTGGCGCTGAGGCCCGCGTCGACGAGCACCTTCGTTCCTTCATGATCCACCAGCAGCGAATTGCCTGTAGAGCCGCTTGCCAGTACTGTATAGCGTAATGTCATTGCCAGTTCCCCTCTTGTTCCCGTTCTTCAGTTCCCGCACCCGTTCTTATGGCTTGCTCGCATCCGTTCGCGGCGCATTCTCCACATCCCCGCGGAACCCGTGCACATAATACATATCTCCGTTGTCCAGCGCTACGCGCCACGTCGGGAACGTCGGCAGCGTCGACCATTCCGTATCGAAAAACTGCCCGTGATACCCCAGACGGATATCCGTCACAACCGCCCCGTTCGGGAAATATTTCTCCGCCAGCGTCCGCAGCACCGTGTAAGCCGAGATGACCTTCTTCTCTTCCTTCGCTTCGGAGCTCGTATCGACTTCTACGTATGCCTGACGATAACCGGTTACTTCCCCGCCGGTAATGAACAGCTCCAAATTAATATCGAACAGCGGATAGTCGCCCACGAGCTGGTTCATCATAAACAAACCTTCCTTGCTCGTAGTCCGGTCATAGCTGTACGACTCGATTTTGGGAATCCCCCGGTTAGACAAATCCTTCAGGGAGCCCTTGCTTAGAAACAAGTTATAGCGGATCGGAGCAGACAGCTTCACTTTACGGCCGTATGACTCATCCTCCACCGCCTTGACCACTATTTCCCGCATCTTCGGGGTTTCCTTCGGCACTTCGGCCGCCAGCTTCATTCCCCGGCTGATCATAATCCGGTTTAATTCCTCGGCAATATCGGCCGAAGCCTGCTTCGACTCGCCGATGTTCAGCTTGCCGCTCCACAGCTCATAACCGAGCAACAGGTTCAGTCCCAGAAAGGACAGGATCAATATCGTTTTGGCCCGGCTCCAATCCATCGCTGCCGCTCACCCCCGTTCCTGCTTGCCGCCTCTTATTTCAAAATATCGTACGTCCCGTCGCGCAGCTCGACAGCCCATACCGGATTCAGGTCCATCACTTTGTCGCGGAGAACCGGCTGATACGCCGGCGTCACGGACACGACCAGACTTCTGCGCGGATAGCCGTTCACTAGCTCGTCCAGCGCTTTGCCGCCTTCGAGCTTCTGCAGCGATCTCTCGACCTGCGCCGAATCGAGCATCAGCAGCGATCTTTCGTAGTTCGCGATCACCCGGTTCTGCAGCACGATCCGGATCAATCCGAAGTTCTCGCCCCGGTCTCCGATGATCGGGAACGAATCATAGTATTGGCGGAACGTGAACAGCTGCCGCCCGATCACCTGCGACTGCGGGATCGATCTCGCCATGAAGCTGCCGTTCCAGCCTCCGTGCTGGTTAATAAACTGAACCGCCGCATTCAGATTCTCTCGAATATCGTTGCGGCTGTCGACCGCCGGCACCGGGTCGGAATAGTTCATCCATAGCTGATCGGGCCGGATCTGCAGCCCTCTTTTACCGTCGGTGTATATTTCCGAGCCGTCCTGCTTGCTGAAATTCCGCGTATTGCGCGGATCGACGAACAGCGTTTTCTGCAGCTGATCGATCGGAATCGTGTTAACCCCGATCCGATACTTCGGCACCTCGATCGGCTGGTCCGGCAAGTAGAAGTCGTCCTTGTAATGATAACTCGCCTGAAGCTCGCCGAAACCGACCATCTGCTCGACATTTTTACTGTTCAGATCGGCACGGGCCTCATAGGTGCTGTACTCGGTCTGGAAAAACGTACGGACGTCCTCCACCTCGCGGTTTACATAAATCCAGATCCGGGTGACCGCTTCTGTCTCGAGAGGAAGATCGCCCTTCAACTGAAACACCGTTCTTAATATGCTAAACGGAATCCCTCCGCGGAAACGAACCTCTACACCAGTCTGTTTGTTGCGGATTTCCTCCCAATCGATTCCGGACAAAATAGGCGCATTGCGGCGGATGTTATCGAACGTCCGGCCTTTTAGCGTCTTCATAATCTCCTTGAAATGCAGATGGTTCGGGTACAGCACCGTATGCGTCTGTTTCCCCGAGTGCAGCACGATCTGCTCCGGGAACAGCAGCTCCTCCGCCGTCATCTGAGTCCCGATCACATCCGTCTGGACGTATTCCGTAGGAATAGCCGGGCCGGGCCTCGGCGAGCTGAATACGAGCATGTAGCTTTGCAGCAGGCTTCCCAACACAAGTGCAACCAGCAGCCAAGACTTGAATCGCTCCATTACCCCGTATCCCCCTCCGTCTGCTGGATCGGCAGTGCAAAGATGACGCGGGTTCCCTGATTCAGCTCCGATTCGAGTGTAATCGTTCCCCCGTGCGCCTTCACTATTTCCCGGGCAATCGACAGTCCGAGCCCGGTCCCCCCCATATTTCTGGAACGGGCTTTGTCCACCCGGTAAAACCGGTCGAATATACGGGAGAGATCTTTCCGCGGAATGCCCATCCCGTTGTCCTGTACCATCACTTCCAGCCAATCCTTGCCGGTTTGTCTAGCCCCGATCACAATCGCTCCCCGTTCCGGGGTGTACTTGATCGCATTGGAGACGAGATTATCGAGTACCTGATCGATCTGATCGCGATCCAGCAGCATGTCCTGAATGCCCGGTTCTATGTCCAGTTCAATCGAAATTTCTTTCTGGTCGAGCTGAAACGAGAACCGGTCCGCCACTTCCTCCAGCATATCCGGTACGTGAGTCAGCTCCTTGCTGATCAGCGCCTTGCGGGAGTCGAGCCTCGACAGATGCAGCAGATCGTTGACCAGCCGGATCATCCGTTCCGTCTCATTGCGCATTACGCCTACAAAACGGTGAGCCAATTCCGGGTCATCGAGCGCCCCGTCATCGAGCGCCTCCAGATAGCTTTTCATCGTCGTCAAAGGCGTACGCAGCTCGTGGGACACATTCGCCACAAATTCACGCCGCGCATCCTCCAGCTTCTCCTGCTCCGTCACATCGTGCAGCATCGCGATCGTACCGGTAATGCCCTTATCCCGGCGGTGAATGGACGTAAAGACGACCCGCAGCCTCAAATCCCCCTCTTCCTCATTGGCGATTTGGATACTCGCATTGTGCTGCTCCCCCTTCACCTTGCCTTCGATGTTGCCGTCCGGCATGCCGAGCAGCTCCGTAATATCCTTATCGGTCACATCCTGGCTTCCGATGTTCAGCATTTGCTTCGCCCGGCGGTTCACGACGATGACTTTGCCCTGGTCGTCGGTCGCGATCACCCCGTCGTTCATATTGGACAGGACGGAGGCGAGCTTTTCCTTCTCCTCTTCGATCGACGATAACGCTTCCTTCAGCCGGTTCGTCATATGGTTGAACGCATTGCCGAGCTGGCCGATCTCGTCGGGCCCTTCCACCAGCATCCGCTGATTGAAGTTGCCGTCGGCGATCGCGGACGCTTGCTTCGTAATCGCTTTGATCGGATTGGTAATCGTATGCGACAAAATAACGCCGAGCAGCACGGTCAGCACGAGCGCGATACCGGTTCCGGACAAAAAGATTTTGTTGATCCGGTTCATCGTTCCGTACAGTGATTCCATCGAGGCGACGATATAGATCGCCCCCATCACCTTGGCGCCTTCGCCGATCGGCTGGGCGACAATTTTTCGCCGGGTTCCGTCGGTATCGACCGTTTCCGATTCGATATCTTTGATGCCCTGCAGCGCGGAAATAACCTCTGCCTGCAAATTTTTCTGGCCGATTAACGATTTCTGACTCTGAGAGGACGTGGTCAGCACGATCCCGTTGGCGTCGATAATCTGAATCTCCGCGTCGCTGATGTTGAACAGATTCGTTACGATCTCGTCCAGGTCGGCGTACGTTTTCTTCCCTTCCGCCGTCGCTCCGGCCTCCTGGCTCGCATTCAGAAACGGCTCCGCGAAGTTGGCGAGCAGGTACGCCTGCTTGCTCAGCGAATCGGTAAAATTATCGATGAACGACCGCTCCATCGTGCGCACGAAGTACACGCCGATCAGCTGCATCGCCATCAGGATCAGTAAGACATAGATAATGATGATCTTGCTCTGGATCGACTGGAAGAACCTCGTTCCTCTCAATAGGGAGCGCCTCCTGCCTTCGGGTTGCGCATCATATAGCCGAGCCCTCGGCGCGTCATAATGTATTCCGGACGACTCGGGTCGTCCTCAAGCTTCTCGCGGAGACGGCGGATCGTCACATCGACCGTACGCACGTCGCCCAAATATTCAAAGCCCCATACGGCCTGAAGCAAATGCTCCCGCGTCATCACCCGTCCGCAGTTTTTGGCCATATAATGGACAAGCTCGAACTCCCGGTGCGTCAAATCGAGCGTCTGCCCGTCCTTGTACACCAAGTACATATCCGTATCAATCATCAGCCGGTGTATGCGCAGTCCCGTCGGCTCCGCGGCTTCCTGCTGGTTTTGCACCGACTTGGTCTGCCGGCGCAGATGGGCCTTCACCCGGGCCAGCAGTTCCCGCGTTCCGAACGGCTTGGTGACATAATCGTCGGCCCCGAACTCCAGCCCCAGCACCTTGTCCACCTCAGAATCTTTGGCCGTCAGCATAATGATCGGCGTATCCTTCTTCGCCCTCACTTCGCGGCACACGTCCATGCCGTCCTTGACGGGAAGCATAATGTCCAGCAGGATGAGGTCCGGATCTTCGGAGAACGCCAGCTCCACGGCTGTCCCGCCGTCGAATGCACAGATGACCTGGTACCCTTCCTTCTCCAGATTAAACTTTAATATTTCTGCGATCGGCTGTTCATCGTCGACGACCAATATTTTTCCGTACATCCTCTTCACCGTCCATTCGCATTTCTCTCTTTATATTACCATAGAACCGGTTTCAAATCGCAATCGTTCGGGTAATAGGAAATATCCCCCGGCTTCACATAGAAAAAGAGGCATAAAGCTGACTTCGGTCAGCTTCATCCCTCTGGATTCGTACGATAGAACTTGCATTTGCAGATAAATAGGATCAAAACGATAGCAGCTTAGCGGGATAAAAACTTGAGCGGGTTCTCGGCCGTACCGTTGCGCTGAATCTCGAAGTGCAGGTGAACGCCCGTAGAGAATCCGGTATCGCCCATGATTCCGATTTTCTCGCCTTTTTCAACGATTTTGCCTTTAGACGTCTCAATCTTGCTCATATGGCCGTATACGGTCACATAACCGTTCTTATGGTCAATCACAACTTTGTTGCCGTATCCGTCGCCTTTGTCGCCGGTATAGGTCACTACGCCGTTATCGGATGCTAAAATGTTTTTGTTACCCGTAATATCGATGCCTTTATGCATCTTGCCCCAGCGCATTCCGAAATAGTCGGAAAGCTTCGCGCCGACGACAGGCCACACGAACTTGCCGGTACCTTCTCCAAGAATCACTTTCGTTCCCTTTTTGGCGTATTCCGGAACCGGTTGCTCGACGACTTCCTCGCCGACCATCTCTTGATCCAGCATATAACCGTTACCCTTCGTAACGAGGAACGTGACCTTTTTCATGCCGTTTTTGCCGGGTTTGATCGTCTTCGTCTCGCCGGCCCGCATCGTATCATCTTTCTCGTAGATGATCTCGTGCTGGATTTCCTGATTTTCGACGACCTTCTCGACCGTCCGGACCGTAAGCGCCGGCTTGAGCACCGTTACGTCGAGCACGTCGCCTATCCGGATTTTATCGTCTTGAATCCACGGGTTTTTCTCGTAGATCACTTGCTTGGAGATGCCGAGCTTCTTGGCGATACAGCCGACGCAGTCACCCTTCTCGACCGTATACTTGGACGGTCCGACGTTGCCGGTCTCGAGCTTGGTCACCAGATCGTCCGGCTTCATCACCTGATCCGGCTTAATCTCGGTAATCTTCATGTCGACCTTCTCGAGGAAGTCGACGGATTGGACGACAGGTTCGCCGACGGCTGGCTCCGGCGCGACGGATAACACCGATACGCGGCTCCCGTCTTTTTTCTGAGGCAAATATTTGTTCTTGATGCGGTCGAGAATCTCGTCCGCCGTTTCCTTATCCTTCACAATACCGACCGTCTGTTCGTTCACGACCAGCTCTACGCCCACGGCATGCGCTTTCAGCAAGCCGTCCAGGCTCGTCAGAGCCGCTTGATCGTCGCTTTCGATTTTGTAAGCCTTTTCAGCTTTGTAGGCGACCTCATCGGAATTAAGAACCATATGTACATTAGGGTTATCCTCTTCGAGCTTCTTGACTTTCCCGATAATGTACTCTTCTACAATCTTAGGGTCGCTGACCGTGCCGGCCATCTGATCCCCGACATATACGTGGTATACCTCATAGGTATGGAGCTTTACATATTCATTGCCTCCGACAGAGATTGAGGCCAATATTCCGAGAGCGCCTACGCCTTGCAATAACCGGAGCTTATACGTCCTTAGCAGGGATTCTGTGCGGTGTAGAGGACGTTGTTCCCTGAGTTGTTCAGTCAAGCTATTATATTGGGCTTTGCTAAACAGACGCTTTACTTTGCCAAGCGCGTTCTTCGCCCAACCTTTCTCCTTGAATGAGTTCATGAATTTCTCCTCTTACATTGGTTTTTAATCGAAACTTGGCAACATTCGGCAACAGCCGACACCAATGTTTCTACTTTACCACAGTCTGTCTATCATTTTCAACCTGCTGCGGCAAAGACCTGTGAGAGGATCGTGAAGGGGCTGTAAAGTGTCTCGGTCGTATCCCCGCTCCTGTCCGTAGAACTGGCGGTTCTAGTATTTGTTCACAATGCCTATTAATTTTTCGAATTCATCGGGTTTTAAATAGTTTTCCACGATCTTCTCGATCTCCGCAAGCTCCGCCGAAGTAATGCCGTCCTCCATCATCGCGGACAATTGCTGCAGTTCCTCCTGGGGCAACCTGGAGATGAGTAAGGAAAATACGGTCGTCTTGTCTTCCTCCGAAAGTTTTTCGCGCTTCGTCTGAAACTGTTCTGCGCTCATCACCACTTTGTCCTTCTGCGAAGCTTCCTTCGAGCCGGATCTGGACCAGACGGCGACGGCGTCGTCCGGCGGCGGTGTCGTACCCGTCCCTGTGCCCGTTTTGGTACTCGTATCCGGACTCGTATTCGTACCCGTCTGAGGCTTCGGCGCGTTCTCCTCTCGGTCTTGCTGCGTACCTCCTTGCCCTACTATATTCGACTCCGTCCACAATTTTGCAACAAATTCTGAAAGTCCAAGCTGTTTTTCCGGCAAAACCGCCTGAAACGGCTTAATCAGCTCCTGTACATAGTGCTGGACCACATAAAAAGTCGTAACGACCGAGATACTCGCAGCCACGACCGCCGCAACCAATACTTTGCCGAGCCAACCGAAAAATTTCATGATGACCGCCTCCATCTTCCGCGCTTCCCTTGAAGCAGGTTGTCCGAATAGCACCAGTATTGACGAAATCTCCCCACTTGAAACGGTAAAAGGCGGAAGCGGACCAAACAACGGCCGGCGGCACTAGCGCCTGGACACGCAAAAAAGCCGCCCGTACGGCCCAAGGCCGGTACAGACGGCTTATTATAATGTCCGCTTGCGCGATTACGCGTAAACCGGACGTACCAGATTCGTTTGCTCCCGGTTGCGGCCGACCGAGAAGATTGAGATCGGGATGCCGGACAGCTGCGATACCCGCTCTACGTAATGTCTGGCCGCCTCGGGGAGATCTTCGAGCGACTTCGCGCCGGAGATGTCTTCCTTCCAGCCCGGAAGCTCCTCGTACACCGCCGTGCACTCGGACAGCATCTTCAGGCTCGCCGGATAATAATCGATCTTCTCCCCGCGGTATTCGTAATGGGTGCAGATCTTGACCGTATCGAGACCGGACAAGACGTCGATCGAGTTCAGCGACAGTCCGGTAATTCCGCTGACGCGTCTTGCGTGACGGACGACTACGCTGTCGAACCAGCCGACACGGCGCGGACGTCCCGTCGTCGTACCATATTCGTTGCCCTTCTCGCGAATCCAGTCGCCCGTCTCGTTGTTCAGCTCGGTCGGGAACGGTCCGTCGCCTACGCGGGTCGTGTACGCCTTGGCAACGCCGATAATTTGGTGAATCTTGGTCGGGCCTACGCCCGAGCCGATGCATACGCCGCCGGCGGTCGGGTTGGACGACGTAACGAACGGATACGTGCCTTGGTCGATATCGAGCATAACGCCTTGCGCGCCTTCGAACAATACGCGCTTGCCCTGATCGATCGCATCGTTCAGCACGACGGACGTATCGGTTACGTACTTGCGGAGGAACTCCGCATATCCGAGATATTCTTCCAGGATCGACTCCACTTCAAGCCCTTGGCCGCCGTATACCTGCTCGATCAGCGTGTTTTTCTCCGCTACGAGGTGGCGCAGCTTGCGCTCGAACTCCTCGGCGTCCATCAAATCGGCGATACGGATGCCGTTGCGGGCCGCCTTATCCATATAACACGGACCGATCCCTTTGCGGGTGGTGCCGATTTTGTTCGCGCCTTTGCGGTCTTCCTCCAGACCGTCGATCAGCAGATGATACGGCATGATCACATGCGCGCGATCGCTGATTCTGAGGTTGTCGGTTGTAAAACCGTTATCGTGAATGTATTGGATCTCTTCGATCAGAGCGGCCGGATTAATCACCATGCCGTTGCCGATCACGCAAATCTTGTTCGTATAGAAAATTCCCGACGGAATCAGGTGCAGCTTATACTTCTTGTCCTCGATCAAAATCGTATGTCCGGCGTTGTTCCCGCCCTGATATCGTGCGACTACTTCAGCGGACTCCGCCAAAAAGTCGGTTATTTTGCCTTTCCCTTCATCGCCCCATTGGGATCCGACTACAACTACGGTTGACATGCACATACCCCCATTTAAAGGTGTGACGAGCACCGAGATCACCGCTTTGTCTCGTCAAGGCGGCCATGTTCAGTGTACCAGTCGGCCTATTCAAAGTCAAATAAAAAGCGAACAATCACACAGTAGTCTGCGCGATTGTTCGGAATTCATACATATTTCCTATAAAGGGACCGATAAGTGCCGCTGCTTCGTTCCGTTTGCCGGTACCAGCACGTTATCCGGCTCCTGCCGCCGCTTCCTGGTGGGAACGGTCGAGGCTTACGAACTTGTTGAAGTTTTTCAGGAATGCCAGCTCGACCGTCCCGACCGGACCGTTCCGCTGCTTGGCGATAATAATCTCGATGATGTTTTTCTTCTCCGACTCTTTGTCGTAATAATCGTCCCGGTACAGAAACGCTACGATGTCGGCGTCCTGCTCGATCGAGCCCGATTCCCGAAGGTCGGACATCATCGGACGCTTGTCCTGCCGCTGCTCGACGCCCCGGCTTAACTGCGACAGCGCGATGACCGGCACGTTCAGCTCACGGGCGATCTGCTTAAGCGTCCGGGAGATCTCGGATACTTCCTGCTGCCGGTTCTCGCCCGCTTTGCCGCGGCCGTGAATCAGCTGCAAGTAGTCGATCAGAATCATGCCAAGCCCCTTCTCCTGCTTCAGCCGGCGGCATTTGGCGCGAATATCCGCTACTGTTACGGACGGTGAGTCGTCGATATAGATGTTCGCTTCCGACAACGTCCCGATCGCCATCGTCAGCTTCTCCCAGTCGTCGCCTTCCAGGTGACCGGTCCGCATGCGGGTTGCATCCACGTTGGCCTCTGCGCAGATCATCCGCTGAACGAGCTGCGCGGCGCCCATCTCGAGACTGAAGATGGCGACCGTCTCCTTGGCCCTCACGCCGACATTTTGCGCAATGTTCAGCGAGAAGGCCGTCTTGCCTACGGAAGGACGAGCCGCCACAATGATAAGGTCGGAACGCTGGAAGCCCGAGGTCATCTTGTCCAGATCGGGAAATCCGGACGGGATGCCGCTCGTGCCGCCTTTATTGGCATACAAATACTCGACTTTCTCGAACACTTCCATCAGCACGTCGCGGATCGCGATAAACCCGCTTCCGGACTGGCGCTGAGAGATTTCCAATATACGCTTCTCGGCGTCGCCGAGCAAGCTTCCGACATCTTCTTCCCCCGCGTAGCCGTCGGTGACGATCTGCGTGGCCGTCCGGATCAACCGGCGCAGCATCGATTTCTCCTCGACGATCTGCGCATAGTAATCCACGTTAGCGGCCGTCGGAACGGCGCCTGCCAGCTGGCTGAGGTAGCTGACCCCGCCGATATGTTCAAGCTGCTGGTTGTCTTGAAGACGCGCCGTCAGCGTGATCAGGTCGATCGGCTCGTTCTGCTGCGCCAGCTCCAGCATGGCACCGAATATATGCTGGTGCGAGGTGCGGTAGAAATCGTCGCTTCCGATCCTCTCCATAACGGTGATCAGAGAATCGCTATCGAGCAGGATGGCGCCGAGTACCGCTTGCTCCGCTTCCAGATTTTGCGGAGGGATGCGGTTTTCCAGTAGTAGTTCCCCGTTCATGCCGTCTCCCTCTTTCGTTTCTATATAAGTTGAACTATTGATTTGAAGTGCATTCCATTGCGAAAAAAATTGCTTGAAGCTTCAAACATCTTGTTTTGAGTGTCCCGGATTAGATTGGCCTTCGGACTGTTGACACTCAAAGCCAAAACTCGCTTTCAAGCTAATTTCTTTTCTCCATTGCATTTAGCTAATCACAGAAGTGTAATAGTTCAACTTATATACCTTCCTTACTCCTCCGTAACCTGCACGCGCAGCTGCGCCGCAACGTCCGGGTACAGCTTCACCTTCACCGTCATCGTTCCGAGCGAACGGATCGCATCGGCCATCTCGATCTTCCGCTTATCGAGGTGGATGCCTTTCTTCTCCAGTTCTTCGGCGATCTGCTTGCTCGTGATCGAACCGAACAGCCGGCCTCCTTCGCCCGCCTTCGACTTGATGACGACGGTCATCTCGTTCAGCTTGGCGGCAAGCTCCTGCGCATCGGCCTTTTCCTTCTCCTTGCGCTTGTTTTCCGACTGCTTTTGATGCTCCAGCTGTTTGACGTTGCCTTCTGATGCGATCGCGGCAAGCCCTTTGGGCAGCAGGAAATTGCGGATATATCCTTCCGACAAATCTTTGATTTCACCTTTTTTGCCTTGTCCTTTAACGTCCTTCAGAAAGATCACTTTCATTCGAACAACCCCTCCTCTTCATCCATTTCCTTCAGTACTCGTTTCAGCTTGGCGAGCGCCTGCTCCACCGTGCCTTCCAGCTGTGTGGCCGCGTTCGTCAGATGGCCTCCTCCGCCCAGCCGTTCCATGATAACCTGGACGTTGATCTGTCCGAGCGATCTGGCGCTTATGCCGATCAGCCCGTCAGTTCGTTCGCTGATGACGAAGGATGCCATAATATCCGTCATATTAATAAGCGTATCCGCAACTTGCGCAATGAGCAATTGGGAATATTTGCGCCCCGGCGTCGTGGTCGCTACCGCAATATGACCGTACAGCATCTCCGCATGCTTGATGATCTCCGCCTTGCGGATGTACTGCTCCAGATCTTCCTTGAGCATTCGCTGGATAAGCGCGGAATCCGCTCCGCTTCTTCTCAGGAAAGAAGCTGCCTCGAACGTGCGCGCACCCGTACGGAGCGCAAAACTTTTCGTATCGACGACGATGCCGGCGAGCAGCGCCGTAGCTTCCAGCACGTCCATCGACAGACGTTCGTGGAAATATTGCAGCAGCTCGGTCACCAGCTCGCACGTAGACGAGGCATACGGCTCCATGTAGACGAGGATCGCCTCGCTGAGAAACTCTTCGCTCCTCCGGTGATGGTCGATGACCATAATCCGGTGCGTCAGCTGCAGCAGCTTCGGTTCGGCTACCATCGAGGCTTTATGCGTATCGACGACTACGGCGAGACTGCGGGGCGTCGTGATCTGCATCGCCTGCTCCGGGGTAATGAACCACCGGTACAGCTTCTCGTCCTCCTTGATCGCTTCCATCAGCTTCTGGATCGAAGGATTGATGCCCTCGAGTACGATGTAGCCTTCCTTCTGGCTGACCTGCACCGCCTTCAGCACCCCGATGGCCGCTCCGATCGAATCCATGTCCGGGATACGGTGGCCCATGATGATGACCTTATCGCTGTCCCGGATCAAGTCGCGCAGAGCGTGGGAGATGACGCGAGCTCTTACCCGCGTGCGCTTCTCCACGGCATTGGACCGGCCTCCGTAGAAGGAGAGCCGCTGTCCGACCTTCACCGCCGCCTGGTCGCCGCCGCGGCCGAGCGCCATATCCAGGCTCGTCTGCGCCAGCTGGCCGAGCTCGATCAGGCTGTCGACGCCCGCGCCGATCCCGATGCTGAGCGTCAGCGGCAGCTTGTGCTCGATCGTCAGGTCGCGGACGTCGTCCAGAATCTCGAACCTCGACTGCTCGAGCTGCCGGAGCGATTTGTTCGTCATGAAGATGAGGAACCGGTCGGATGCGGTACGACGAATATATACGCCGTTTTTCTGGGCCCATCCGGTCAGCTCGCTCGTCACCTTGGCCAGCATAACGCTGCGGCTCTGATCGTCCATCCCCTGGGTTGCCTCGTCCAGATTGTCGAGCATCACGATGCCGGTCGAGATTCGTTCCTCTTCATGCTTTTTGGACAACGCCGAAAAAGCGGTTACGTCCTGGAAATAAAGCAGGCGGTGCTCGGCCTTCACCTGCACCTGGAAAATCTTTTTGCCTACGGCCAGCTCCAGCTTGCTTTCCTTCTCGTCCTTGCCCTTAAGTCCGGGCAGCACCTGGTGAAGGTGCTCGCCGATCACCGATTCGCGGTCCAGCATCTCGGCTACAAATCCGTTATGCCATTCGATCGTTTTCTCTTCGTCATACAGCACGATGCCGATCGGCATTTCATTAAATACTTCATTTCCTGCTTTTTTGATCCGATGGGACAGCGTTGCGACATATTCGTTCAGTCCTTTGCGAAACGTCCGTTCCGCCGCCAGCGTGTAATACGCGAGTACCCCGCCCGTAACAAGCCCGGCCGCTCCCAGCATCCAGTCGAAGAAAAAGAGGGCAACCGACAACAGGAGGATGACGACCTGCAACCAATAAATATGAAGGCCGTGCCAACGATTCAACAAGTACTTCGGCATACGTCTTCTCGCTCCTACATGTCTATGATTTCTTCATTCTGCTGCGGATCGGAAAAGCGACGTCGAACAACCCAAGCAAGGTGAACAGCTGAATAATTCCCGGCAGCAGCAATAGCAGGAACGCCGACACGATCACCAGTATGACCGGAACGGCCTTCGACCACCCTTTCACATCGGCCAGGAAAAAGAAAAACGCAAAAGCTTGAACCGTAAAAGCCGCCATGAGGATCGGCATCACGTTAAGCAGCATCATGACGATCATAGAGCCGTCGGGCTCCAGGAAGATCAAGTTCAACACAAGCGCAATCAAGTAATACCAGACGAACGATTTGGGAAGCATCCATTCCTTCGCAGGACGCAGTCCGGGAATCGACTCGCCGCTGCGGTTCAGCACTTTGCGGGCGAGCCAGTGGGTGATGACGCTGTAGTACACCGATATTCCGATCAGATACAGCGGAAGCATCTGTACCATCACATCGATAATCTGATCGATCATCGTAGCCGGAATCAGCTCTCTAAGCTCGGCAGGCACAGTCTCCAGGCTGCTTCTCATAAACTGCCGGATCTCATCGGTAACCTGAACCCCGAACAGCGTCAGCAGAAGCAGAAAAACAAGCAGCTGCGCGAGAAACGCTACCGTACCGCCCGTAATGACCGATCTGGCGGACGATTTCTTCTTATACAGCACACCCATCACAATAGCGGGGATCAGCAGCCCGAGCGAAAAGACGACAGCTACCGTTCCTAACGTTCCGCTTCCGAACATGGAGGTGACGGCATAAAGGGCAAGCAGCGACAATACATAATAAACGACGAACTTCTTCGTATCCAGCCGGACGAACAAATAGACCACCGGGATCATAGCCAAACTCATCGCGACCATGACCAGCGGGGTAGACAGCAGCAAGAGCAGCACCACCAGGATGAGGCTCCACAACAAGGCTTGCCTGTTCAACAAACGTCACCTCTTAACGAACGAATCAGGTTGTTCCGTCCTTCGCGCCTTGCACGACCGGCCCCATTCGGTTATGAAACAAATTATAGCATAAACCGTTGGCACTGTCCTGTCGTCGCTCCCAGCCGAAAAAAACGGCCGTTATTGCAACGGTCCGGCAGGGGAACGCGTACCGGGAGTCGAATTTAGTATGTCATCTAGATCCACCATGTATCGGAGGAACGTAAATGAAAGTAAAACGCCCCTTATCTTCCCTACTGGCCCTCGTCCTGCTGCTTACCGTATGGGTCCCGGCCGCCCTCGGAGCGGAAGCCAAATCTTCGGCGCCCGAGACCTACGTCTCCTTCGGCGATTCGCTGACGATCGGCTTCGAACCCGGCATGACGCTTGAGTCCGTCCCTTACGGTTTTGTGGACCGCCTATACGAGCAGGCGCTGATGCGCGGCCGGGTCCAATTGACCAACTACGGCATCGGCGGCATGACCAGTACCGGACTGAATAAGTTCATCCAGGCCGTCGCTGACGAGAAGACCGTCAGGGCAGCCGATTTGCAGCCTTCATTCGCAGATCCGAGAGCCGACCAGGTCGTCAGCAATACGAAGCAGATCAAGGCCGACATTGCGGCCGCAACGCTTATTACCATTACGATCGGCGGCAATGATTTCGGCAAGGAGATTATAACCGAGGTCGATACGATGAGCGACGAACAGCTGGCTGCTTTTACGGATAATTGGATGAAAACCTACACGGAGAATTTGACCGCTACCCTTCAAAATATATTCGCCATCAACAAAAATGTCCGGGTGTACGTAGCGGATCAATATTCGCCCGCTCCCCGGCTGTACAAAAATTACGACAAGCTGCAAAAGTTAAAAGATTTGTTCTCCGCCACTTTGGGGCAAATCACTCAGAAGTTCCAAAAGGACGGATTCCAAGCAACCGCCGTATCGGTAGCCGATTCCTTCGTCGGCAGCGAAGGGACGTATACCCATATCTCGCAGAAGGACATTCACCCGAACCAGGACGGTTATCAAGTTATCGCCGAACAATTCGCCAAAGCGATCTGGGGCGAATACCGTAAAGATATGAAGCCGACCGAGCCGATCACCGTCGTTGTCGGAGGCCATACCGTAAATACGCCTCACCTGCCGGCGTTATTGCAAGACAGCACATTCGTTCCGCTCCGCGAATATTCGGAGGCGCTCGGGGCTGTCGTCAGCTGGGACGACACGACAAGGACGACTACCGTCCGTTACAAAGGCAACGCGGTTGCCCTCGACATCGGTTCAACGTCGATCTCCGTTAACGGCGTACCGCAAACGATTACCACCGCTGCCCCATATTCGTATGAGAGCGCCGGGGAGACGAAAACGTACGTTCCGCTCCGGCTCATGGCGGAAGGACTCGGCTTCGATGTCCAATACGTCCCGCAGAGCCGGACCGCTTATATTAATCCCTGAACAGTCAAAGGGGCTGCTCCGAAAGTGTCCGCATGATACGAGAATGTCCGAATTTACACACGAAAGGACCTCACATCTCCCTGTAAAGTGGAGGCTGAGGTCCTTTTTCTCGAGATAATCGGGTCAATGTCCTATGGATTGATACCAGACCGGTCAGCGGGCTTCCAGCAGCTCCCGCATCCGTTTCCTGGCCCGGTGCACCAGCGTCTTGACCGCATTCTCCGATACGCCGATATGCTCGGCAATCTCTTTGTACGACAGTCCCCGCTGGGCGAGCATAAGCAGCACGGTACGGTCTCTCGGCTTCAGCTCGTTCAGAGCGCGGCCGATCTCCATCCGCAGCTCCGCCCCCATTGCAGCGCCTTCCGGCGACATGTCGAGCACGGGCATTTCCGGAACCGAGTCCAGCGGAACATGGACGGCTCTCCGCTTTTTACGCCACTGGTCTACGAACAGGTGGTACCCCGTCTTAAACAGCCACGCTTTGGCCGTATCCGGCTGCACCTGCTTCTCGTACATCCGGACGAACGTCTCCTGGGCCAAATCGGCCGCATCGCTCTCGTTGCCCGTTCTTCTAGCCAAATAGCGGTGCAACGGTACCTGGTATAAATTATATATGTTTTGGAACGTTTGTTCTCCACACCGATTCATATCCGGCCAGCCTCTTTCTTCTCCTATTCGCTTACGAGTTTCATTGTAACTGGCAAACCTTAAGGAGAAATGACCGGAATTCTTAACTTTCTCTTAAAATGTCGAAAAATATGTATGTTCGGTTTAAAAACAAAAAAGACAGAGCCCGTAAGCTCCGTCTTTCTGCTGCTCCGTACCTTGTACAGACTACTCCGTCGTATAAGGCAGCAAAGCGATTTGACGAGAACGCTTGATCGCGACTGTCAGCATGCGCTGATATTTCGCGGACGTACCCGTGACACGGCGTGGCAAAATTTTGCCGCGCTCGCTGATGAATTTCTTCAGCGTTTCGATGTCTTTATAGTCAATGTGAGTAATTTTATTTACAGTGAAGTAGCACACTTTGCGGCGCTTGTTGCGTCCGCCTTTTTTCGAGAACTTACGTTCGCTGCGCTCTTCTCCGCCATCACGTCTGTTGTTCATGCGAGATTCATTCCTTTCTGCCTAGAATGGCAAATCATCATCGGATATATCGATGGGTTTTCCGTCGTCCGAGAATGGATCCTGATTGTCCCGCGTACCGCCATATCGGCCGCCGCTGTTACCCCCACCGCTACCTCCGCTGTTACCGCCTCCGCCGCTATTTCCGCCGCCTCCGAATTCATCCCGGTTCGCGCCGCCGCTGTTCGCCGATTCCAGAAAACGTACGTTATCAGCGATAACTTCAGTCACGTATACCCGTTTGCCTTCGTTGTTGTCGTAGTTGCGGACTTGAATCCGGCCTTCGACTGCCGTCAACCGGCCTTTGCGCAAGTAGTTCGCGCACGTTTCCGCCAATTGCCGCCAAGTGACTACCGGTATGAAGTCGGCTTCACGCTGGTTTTGCTGGTTCGAGAACGGTCGGTCTACCGCAATCGTAAACTGCGTAACAGCTACGCCTGCTGGCGTATATCGCAGCTCCGGATCACGTGTAAGCCTGCCGATCAGAATAACACGGTTCAACAATCGAAACCCCTCCCTAACGATCGACTACATCACTTACGAACGATTAAGCTACGTCTCTGACGATCAGGTAACGAACGATTTCATCGGAAATCTTCATTACACGATCAAGTTCAACGATAACGTCATTAGTCGCGTTGAAATGCACCAACACGTAAATCCCGTCACGGAACTTGTTGATCTCATACGCTAGACGGCGCTTGCCCATTACGTCGTGCTTTGTAACTTCGCCACCGTTGTTGATGATGCCTTGGAATTTCTCGATCGTCGCTTGAACAGCATCTTGCTCGATGTCCGAACGAATGATGTACATCACTTCATATTTGCGCATGAATATTCACCTCCTTTTGGACTTAGCGGCTTCCGAATGGTTCGGAAGCAAGGAGCGGGCTTTGCTGTCAAAACTCGCACCATATAACTATATCAAAACCTTCTCTTCAATACAAGTCGAAATGAATGGTTGTCCCTTCTCAACTCATTGGCAGAACACCCAACAACTTCTTCAAGAAACGATCGGCAATCACAACGCCCTTTTATAAAGAGAAGTACTCTGAAGCACGTCTTATAAGGAAGAGTAAAATACATGCACACTCGTCACAAGTGAACTATTACTTTAACGCGTTAATTCGCGAAGTTAAAACCCATGAAAAAAATGGTCGCTCCGCTTCGAATGATTTCGGCCGCACTTTCGCAACCTAATCTCATAACGAAGCGCGTTTACCTCAACCGAATCCTTAGTCTGAACCTTGGTGGCCGGCTTCGATCTGTATCCATTCTGTCCAAGTAACCGGAGGTGAAACCAGTGGGAGAGCAAACCGAGTTTAAGCCGGGGATGAGAGCTCCGAATAACGGAACCTATATCGAGATCGGCGAAAATGATTTTCATATGGGCATCACGAACCCGAAGCAGATTCAAATGAAGGAAGGCGACAAATTTCCGGAGACCACCAACAAGGACCGGAAATGGACCCGAAAAGGGAATGAATAATTCTATGTAAGAGGCGCCGGCTCAAGGCGTCTTTTTTGATCCAGAAGTTACAAGTTTTCAGCGGAGCTGAGTGTTTCTGCTCGTTAAGTGATATCGTCGTTCGGTAAAGGCGTCCGGCCGGTCTTCTTCGTTTACGCCTTTACGTTTGTGCGTGGAGGCAATGGGTACCTTCTCTACCTCCGCTCGTTGATAAGCCGCGCAGAAAATCTGTTCCTTCTCTTCGGAAAGTTATTCACATGTGGATAACCGCAGAAAAACAAAAAAATGCTGCTATTTTTCCTTGTCCACAGTTTAAGAGCTGTGGATAATACTTCCCTTACTTCCCCTACTCTTCGCGCATCCTCTTCTGACACGTTCGTTTGCTCATTAACTATTTGCTGCTTTTCTGTCTCCCCTTTTTACGGCCGCCTATACCGCTTGCTCGTTATTTTTCTTATGATCTTCAGTTACTGCTTAATCAACTTTTTCCCCATTAATTTTGCTGCTACTTGCTTTCTGTGCTTTCTGTGCTTTCTGCTACCTTCTTCCACCTTCTTTTGCCTTCTCCTGCTTTTCTTCTGCATCCCCTCCCTCTTCCTCTACTCTATAGATCGCTTCCGCAGATCGCTCCCTCGGCAGGTCCATCATTCCATTATCCTCTGCTTCAGACTGAAGCCGCCTTAGCGCGTTTGCCGGCCTTCTCAGCGTCATGCATATACATCCCAGTCCCAGGGACCTCTCAGCCCTCTCCATGCATTGAGGCGCTTCCCAGAGGCCTTGTACGCCTTATTGGTCTTAGTTCCCAGGAATCCTTGTGAAATAAGCTAATTCCGTGTTATTCGCACTTTTATATGCGCCAAAAAACTAAAAAAGCGATTCCCGGGGGAATCGCTTGATTGGTGTATGTATGGCGGAAAGGGTGGGATTCGAACCCACGCACGCCTTGCGACGCCTAGCTGATTTCGAGTCAGCCCCCTTGGGCCTCTTGGGTACCTTTCCGCATCGGCCTATGTCACTCAAAAATGAGGACAAGAGCAATTATAGCACACTCATTTCACCTTTCGCAAGTAGTCCAATCGATATTAATAAAAGATTTTTTAGTGCTCTTCCGGACCGGATTGCGCCGGATCGGACGCAGCCTGACGCAGCACCTTTTTCATCTTTTTCTCGAATTCGGCGCGCGGTATCAGAACGCTGTGCTTGCAATGGACGCACTTGATCCGGATATCCATCCCCATCCTTATGATCTCCCATTCATTCGTTCCGCATGGATGCGGTTTTTTCATTTGTACGACATCGCCCAGATCAAACTGTTTTCTTTCCACGTCTTCCCTTCCCCTCCTGCGCTTTATCCGATCTTCTTCAGACCGTGCTGCTCCAGCGAACGCATCAGCTCCATATTAAGCAACCGTATAACCTCCGGCTGGGCGTTAGGGCGGCACTCCGCCGTTATACGCATCGTTACGTCCGTATTCGTTACCGCTTGAACGCCGAGAATCACCGGTTCCTTCACAATCAGGTCGCTATGATGATACACCTCTTTGGCCGTATCCTTCGTAATCTCCATCGCTTTCTCCAAGTCCGTATCGTAGGCAACGGTTACATCGAGAATCGCTAAGGAATTATGCGTAGAGAAGTTCGTCACTTGGGTAATTAGACCGTTCGGAATAATATGAATTTCTCCGCTGGCGCTGCGCAGCCGGGTTACGCGAATGCCAATTTCTTCGACTGTTCCTTTATTGGCCCCGGTCTGAATCACGTCTCCTACTGCGAACTGATCCTCGAAAATAATGAAAAAGCCGGTAATCACGTCTTTGACCAAACTTTGCGCGCCGAACCCGATAGCAAGGCCGAGAACTCCGGCGCCGGCCAGGATCGGAGCAAGATTGAACCCGAATTGGGATAAGATAAGGATGATAACAAAGAAATTTACCGTATAGGTGATTACATTTCCGATGAGTCTGCCGATCGTATTCGTCCTTCTCGGATCGAACTTAAGCGGACTTTTTTCTCTTTCCCTTACCATATGAGCGACAGCCCGTCTTGTAATGGCCGTCACCGCCCGGCCAGCTGCGTAAATCACCAATACTTTTATCGCTACCGTCAGCCAAACGGTCCAGTTAGCGGGGCTAACGATATAATCCCACGTCTCCCGCTTAATTTGTTCCCAGCCGCCGATCTTCAACAGAAGCGCCATGATAGGTTCGCCTTGCATCCGCACTCTCTCCCTTTTACGGATTCGCTCCGTCCATCAATTCATACATTTCATTTATTTGTCTGAAAATTCCGCGAATTTCCACCTTTTCGCTCCGGATGATCGACTTTACTTGCTCATAGTGCTCACCCGGAAATTCGATCGATAACGCGCAGCCCGCCGTAATTTGTTTGGGGGTCGGCCTTATGTCAATCTCTACATCCGCATACTCCAGCAGCATCTCCGTCCGGAGTGCCTGCTGGGTCGAGTCGAATGCGATCAGCATCGTTTCCATATGTATACCTCCGGCCGGATAACCCGAAAATGTTTGTCCGATTCTCTCGATTCCAACGTATAAACAAGCTCTCATATTCGTATACTAGGAAGAAAACCAGAACTTACCGTTTACAAGAGATTTGGCAGCCATATGTCTTTAACATGTGGAACGCTGGCTCCATCAACATCATGAAACCTTTCTTTCGCATATTGTGCCGCAGACTGCTCTGATTAAGCTTGTCATTATCCTCAACTATTACGCTTGTCAGGAGGAGCACTCATGAAATTTCCACTCGGCTTTCTAAACAAAACCGATACGGCCTCAACCCGTTTTAATTACAGCGATGCAAACGTGGTCGAGGCACTGACACAGCGGCTATACCAGTATTTTACCCAAGTCCCTTCCCGTCGGCAAATTGTTTTCGTCTGTATCGGCACTGACCGCTCAACCGGCGATTCTCTCGGGCCTCTAATCGGCACTCAGCTTCGCAAATATCATTATAGCGGTTTACACCTATTCGGTACTCTCGACGAACCGGTACATGCGATGAATTTAGCCGATACGATTGCAGAGATCGATCGTCTGTACGACTCTCCGTTCGTCGTTGCTCTGGATGCATGCCTCGGTCAGGTGTCCAGCGTCGGCTGTATTACGGTGGCGGACGGTCCGGTGAAGCCTGGTGCCGGAGTTCAGAAAGAGCTTCCCCCGGTTGGGGATATGCACATTACGGGCATTGTTAACGTCGGCGGCTTTATGGAATATTTCGTTCTCCAAAATACTCGTCTCAGCGTAGTCATGAACATGTCCGAGATCATTTCACGCTCCATCTTCCGTTCACTTCTCATTGCGAGACGGATTACTTCCGCTCAAGTGCCGAACATCGACTAATCGCTTCTTCCTCTTCAGGAGTGAGTCTATATTGAGATTGCCCTGCCGTAATCGGTTTTGCGTACATAAATGTGTCGTCCCGGTTATGTATGCCGGTCAGCACCACCCCGTCCTGACGCTCGCTTAGGATGGCTACAGAAAAACTCATTTCGGCTCCCAGATCGCCGAATGCATTGTACCGGTAAACGCCCACGTGCGCTTTCATCGACTTCAATGCTTCCTCGATCGATTGGAGCCGATTTTGATTGCTGCCGCTTATTTCGGTTAACTTGTCGATTCTCTCTTGCACTTGCAACAGCGCTTCTTCCACATTCGTTACTTGAAGTCCACTCATCATTTTCGTGTATGTTTTTCTGAGCTTCTTTAACTTTGCTGAAAGCACGATGACGAATAGGAAGAACAAAATCGTGATCAAGAGCATTAGTGCGAGTAATACGGACGGTTGCAGCGAATTCAGCCATTCGTTCATGCTTTTGTTCCTTTCTGAACTTTATTGGTGCGTTAGCTCCCCTTTTACTGCTCTTAAGTGATTATCCGCTGCGAATATACGCAATTCGGGAAATGTTCTTTATCTAGTCTCTTCCCCTCAATTAGCACCTGCAAGCCTATCCCCCATTTTAAGCAACATTTATGATTTCCCTTAAGGAACCCAAATCTGTTGTTTGGTTTATCGCATCTGCTTGTAATGCTTCGCGATCTCGCGCATAGCCGCAACAAAATCGTTGATTTCGCCATCTGTCGTATAATAGCCGATGCTTGCTCTTACCGCTCCTGTCCCTTTGGAACCTGCCGCCTCATGCGCCAATGGTGTACAATGATAACCCGAACGTACGGCAATGCCGAAACTTTGATCCAGGATAAACGCGACTTCCGAGCAATCGGCCTTATCGAGCACGAATGCGGCTATTCCAGTTTTGGGTTCGCCGAGAGCCGGACCAAGCAGCTTGAGCCCATCGATCGATTGCAGCCCTTCCATCAGTGTTTGAATTTGCCGCCATTCTTTAGTATGGATCGCCTCGACTCCCTCATTCAGTAATAATTTGACTCCTTCCTTCAGACCGGCGATTCCTACCGTATTGGGCGTTCCTGCTTCGTATCGGTCGGGACGCACGCTTGGCTGATTGATTTCCTCCGATTGGCTGCCCGTACCTCCGTGAAGCAGCGGTTCCAATTCAAGCTCCGGATGGAGATAGAGCCCCCCCGTCCCCTGAGGGCCTAGCAGCCCTTTATGGCCTGGAAAGGCTAACATATCGATTCCCATCCGCTGTACGTCTAAAGGAATAATCCCGGCCGTCTGGGCGGCGTCAACGAGCAGCTTAATTCCTCTCCCCTTGATCGCTTCTGCGATTTGCTCAACCGGCAAAATCGTCCCTAGCAGATTGGAGCTATGGTTACATACGACCAGCGTCGTATTGGATTGAATGGCCTGAATCACATTTTGAACATCAATCTGCCCGGTTACATCCGCTTCAACATAAGTTACTTGTACCCGGTAGCGCTGCTTCAAATATTCCAGAGGTCTTCTAACCGAGTTGTGTTCCACATTGGTGCAAATAACATGATCTCCTTCTTTGACAAATCCTTTGATCGCCTGATTGAGTGCCATCGTCGTATTTAAAGCATAGCTGATATCGTTCGGATTTTTGATCTGAAACAGTTTGGCCAAAGCACTTCTCGTTTCGAACAACACACGACTGGCTTTGACAGCCATCTGATGGCTTCCACGCCCTGGATTGGCCGAGGCTTCCAGTAAGCATCGGTTCATCGCTTCCCATACGGCAGGCGGCTTCGGCCAAGACGATGCAGCATGATCGAAATATTTAACATCCATCGCTACTTCCTCCTTTTGCACTGAAATTCCGTTTTACAGTCCAAAAAGCATACCTCATCATGACCCCAGGGTGGGATACATCTTTGGTATGCTCTGGCCCTTACTATCTTTAGCTTATTTTCCCCTGAAGCAGCTCCAGCAACCGTTCCAAATCATCCTTCGAATAATAAAGCAGTTCAATTTTTCCTTTATCGTTTTGATGCTTAATTTTAACAGTAGTCCGGTAACGGTCCCGCAGCGTTTCCTCTACCTGATTGATGTACGGGTCTTTCCTCTTTTCTTTGGTCTTTGCTTTTTGAGGCTGCTTCTCGTCTTCCATCTGCTTGATGTAATCCTCAAGGAAGCGAACGCTCCATTCGTTCTTAATCGTCAAGTTTGCAAGCTCTTTTTTCAGCTTATCGTCCTTAACTCCCACGATTGCTCTGGCGTGACCCATCGATAATGTTCCACGTGAAACATGTTGTTTAACTTCTTCGGACAACTGAAGTAGCCGCAAAAAGTTAGCAATATGAGAGCGGCTCTTGCCGACTTTCACCGACAACTCTTCTTGAGTGTACTGGAATTGGTCGACTAGCGCTTGATACGCATTCGCTATCTCGATCGCATTCAAATCCTCACGCTGCACATTTTCAATAAGTGCAATTTCCATAACTTGCTGATCGGTAAACTTGCGTACAACTGCAGGAATTTTCTCCAGACCGCATTGCTGGGAAGCGCGGAATCTTCTCTCCCCTGCTATGATCTCGAATCCTCTTAAGACGATTCGAACGATAATCGGTTGAATAACGCCATGTTCCTTAATCGATTGAGCCAATTCATTAATTGAATCTTCATTAAAATTTTTACGTGGTTGGTAAGGGTTCGGACGAAGCTCTTTCAAAGGAATTTCGATCACTTTATCATCTTCATTTACATGAAGTGACGGGATAAGAGCATCTAATCCTTTACCGAGTCGTTTACTCATAGGAGATCACTTCCTTCGCCAATTCCATATAAACTTCCGCGCCTTTGGAGCGCGGGTCGTACGTTATGATGGATTCCCCATGACTGGGCGCTTCACTCAACCTCACGTTACGAGGGATAATCGTTTGATACACTTTTTGCTGAAAATACTTCTTCACTTCTTCGATAACTTGAATTCCCAGATTCGTTCTGGCATCAAACATCGTCAGCAGAACGCCCTCAATCTGCAGCGTCGTATTGAGATGTTTTTGCACCAAGCGAACGGTATTCAACAGTTGGCTAAGTCCTTCGAGCGCATAATACTCGCATTGGATCGGAATGATCACCGAGTCAGCCGCGGTCAAAGAGTTAATTGTTAAAATACCCAACGATGGCGGACAGTCGATCAAGATGTAATCAAACATATGATTGACCAGATGAAGCGATTTCTTCAACCGCACTTCTCTGGAAATCGTCGGGACAAGCTCGATCTCCGCACCTGCGAGCTGAATCGTTGCCGGGATAATTTTCAGATTCGGTATAGCCGTATCTGCGATTGCGTCCTTCGGATGAACATCATTAATGATTACATCGTAAATGCAGTGCACGACATCCGCTTTATTGATTCCAATCCCGCTAGTCGTATTGCCCTGCGGATCGATATCTACAAGTAATACTCGTTTGCCCAGCGTGGCCAAGCAGGCACCCAGATTGACGGAAGTCGTCGTCTTCCCGACTCCGCCCTTCTGATTTGTAACAGCTATTATTTTAGCCAACATGTTCACCTCAATCAATAATCCATCCACAGCAATGCCGTGAATTCCGTTCCATGAACACAACGCTCCGAAAACCGTTATGTATAGTTTCTTATGAAAGCAGAATCGAACTGAATGTATTAACCCGACAATACTTCAAAGTGCAGACTTTTATCCAACGATTCAAGCCATCTACCCTACATAAGATTCTACAGAACGCACCGATTCACGCGATGGAAGCTTCAGGTCATATAACAAGTAATGAATCGCCTCTCCCCGTATTCCATGAGGAGCGACCGCGGTTTAGCAAGTTTTTTCGTGAACCATTTCACTCTAGGGACTCTAGCAAACTTAACTTTTGCATGCGGGAAAAACGTGTTCAACTGCACAGGAAACTATACTTTCCTATGTTTCAAAAGCGCAGTTCTTCAACGAAGGACACTCGGTTCCCAAGTAAAAAGATCTCCTCTTCGTTCTCCGGTTAAACCAGATATCCTTACTCGAATTTACTTACAGCGCCTACTCCAATCAAACGAATGAAACGATACAAGTTTAGTTAGCACTAAAGTTATCCATACCACATAGAGTCATCGTCATTGATTGCAACGTCATCCGATCAATATAATAACTCAAAACCCAACAAATCCCTTATCAACAACCAAACATCGTTTACAAAAAAACGATAATTACAAAGCAAGCCTATCTTTTATCATACCACGTTGGCCCAGTAGGCGAAAGCTTCTTCTCATAGAATTCGCAGAAAAATGTCGGTTTGTGCACATAAAGTCCACGATAAAATCCAAATATCACTTACTTTCGATGAATAGCTTAGCGTAAAATAGCGATCCTCTTCCGCCCCTTTGGTCTCTTGCCTCAGCCCCGCTCATGTGCCGGAACCAATAAAAGCGAAAAAGAAAAGCCCCAACATATGGAGCCTCGAGCCGAAGTGTTTCATCTATGTTATTCTTTAGCCATAGCTAATGTTTTTTGGGGATGCGGATAATGAATTCGTAATGATCGTCATGATCCTTCTCATCGGTTTTAATATGCAGGCCGGAACCAGCCACCATCTCTACCGATTGCCGAATCGTATTTAAGGCTAGCCGAATATCTTTGGAGTACGATACACGCTTGCTTTTCTTTATAGCCGCGGCTTCTTTGTAGAAATTAACCCGCGCCTCTGTCTGTTTCACGTTTAATTCTTTCGTAATGATGTCATCCAGAACTTTCATTTGCAACTCTTCTGTATCTAGAGCAAGCAAAGCCCGGGCATGTCTCTCGGTAATTTTCCGTTCCAAAAGCGCCTGCTTGACCGGTTCGCTTAAGTTGAGCAGCCGAATTTTATTCGCAATGGTAGACTGACTCTTCCCTAATCGCTGAGCTAAGCTTTCCTGCGTCAAGCCGTGAATCTCCATTAATTGCTGGTAGGCCACAGCCTCTTCAATCGAGGTAAGGCCTTCCCGCTGCAAATTTTCTATGAGTGCGATTGAAGCCGCTTGAGCGTCGTTAAATTCTCGTACGATAGCAGGAACTGTGTCCATGCCAAGCTTGCGGACCGCACGCCACCTGCGTTCACCCGCTATGATTTCAAACTTTTGGTTCCGGACTCGTACGACGATAGGCTGAATAACGCCGTGAGTTTTAATCGTTTGGCACAACTCATCGATGCGTTCGTCATCAAAAATGGTTCTCGGCTGATAAGGACTCGGCACAATTTCATGAACCGAGATGTTTTTGACTTCCTCCTGGTTCGTACGATCCGAGAATCCGAATAGTTTGGAAAATTGTTCTTTCATATGGAAACCAATCACCCTATTCCTTTCCATGCAATGAACGCATAGACCGAGGGTACACCGTCCAGATCGAGCGGCTGCCGCGATGTCGTTCTATGATTCGACCCTTTATGTATAGAAGCAGAACTATTGAACGTTCCATGAAACTAAGAAATGACGCAAAGCTGACGGATAACTAACGACACTTCATTCATATCCCAAAATCCAACCGTTCACTTTACATACTAGCCGTACGTAACACGAAGATACTCCTCTGAGCTTTTGATTCGCACAAGACGACAATTCAATAAGACCACCCTGGTTTACCCATCACTTTAGGAAGCCTCTTTCCTGTCGATTCCTTTACAGCCTACTCTAACAAATGAGGATCGATAGCTTGGACGGATTGAGGCTTCACTACCCTGTTTCAATTTTACATCTACTATAATAATTCTCCAGATGCAGCCATATTCCTGCCTCCAAATCGGAAACATTTGCAAATGTTTCACGTGGAACAATGTACCCTGCAGCGTGCCGAATGAGTCTAAACTTTCCCAACCAAAGGTTGCTTTAAAGGTGTGCCCGCTTTGCGAGGATATTTCCTCGGAGTCGCCGCCAGCTTGCGAATGACAATGATATGTCTGAGCGACTGCTCGACAGGAAGCTCGAAACGATAATTCGCCTCCACCTCTCCGCGAAGCTCTTTGAGACTATACTTCGCTTCCAGCAATTCGTCTCCGGGGTCCGATCCTTTCATTGCAGCAAACATTCCGCCTCGCTTGACAAAAGGTAGACAAAATTCGTTCAGAACGTTCATCCTCGCTACCGCTCTGGCGGTTACTAGATCAAAGCGCTCCCGCAGCTCCGGTTTTTGCGCTTCATCCTCTGCCCTGCCATGTACGCAACGCACTTGATCCAAACCAAGCGAATCGACCAAGTGATTCAGAAATTGAATCCGTTTGTTCAACGAATCGATTATGGTTACTTGAAGATGGGGGAACATAATCTTCAATGGAATGCTCGGAAAGCCGGCGCCGGAACCGATATCCGCCAAAGTGCGGACGTCCGTCAACGGCACATAAAAGCTGAGAGAGAGCGAATCGTAAAAATGTTTCAAATACACTTGCTCCCTCTCCGTAATCCCTGTCAGGTTCATCTTCTCATTCCATGAGACAAGCTCACGAAAGTAGATCTCGAACTGATTCCACTGCGTATCCGTTAAGACCAACTGTCGTTGCCCGAGCAGCTCTGTAAAAAATGATTGTACTTGATCCATATGCAGCCTCAGCCTCGTGTTGCAGCAGTTTTATTGTAGTTCTCCATGTAAACGAGCAGAATGGAGATGTCGGCAGGTGTAACGCCGGATATACGCGAAGCTTGGCCGATCGAGATCGGGCGAATTTGCGACAGTCTTTGCTTCGCTTCGTTTGCAAGACCGTGAATGTCGGCATACGGCAAGTCCTCCGGAAGCTTCTTCTTCTCCATCTTGCTTAGCCGTTCGACATGGATCAGCTGCTTCTCGATATATCCTTCATACTTAATTTGGATCTCGACTTGCTCCTTCATCTCTTCATTTAATTCAAACGGTGAAGGAGACAACGTTTCGATGTGACTGTACAAAATTTCCGGACGACGAAGGAGCGAAATTAATTCAACCGCATTATTTAACGGAACCGTTCCCGCATCCGTCAGCATTTGCTGGACATGCGGCTCCGGACGTATTTTCGTCGTCTTGAGACGATCGATTTCCATAGCTACGGTTGATTTTTTATGTTCAAACTTCTTGTATCTCTCTTCAGAGATCAAGCCGATCTCGTAGCCGAGCGTTGTGAGGCGCAAATCCGCATTGTCATGACGAAGCAGCAACCGGTACTCCGCACGCGAAGTGAGAAGACGATAAGGCTCGCTCGTCCCTTTCGTGACGAGGTCGTCGATCATGACCCCGATATATCCTTGCGAACGCTCCAGGATAACCGGTTCCTTCCCTTGTACTTTCCGCGCTGCATTAATTCCGGCCATAATCCCTTGCCCTGCCGCTTCTTCATAACCGGAAGTTCCGTTGATCTGGCCTGCGGTGAACAGACTCGGTACGTGCTTCGTTTCCAGCGACGGCCACAGCTGCGTAGGCACGACGGCATCGTACTCGATCGCATAGCCGGTACGCATCATTTTTACATTTTCAAGTCCCGGTACCGAACGTAAAATGCTGAGCTGAACGTCTTCCGGCATACTCGTCGATAAACCTTGCACATAATACTCCGACGTATGGCGCCCTTCCGGTTCCAGGAAAATTTGGTGCTTCGGCTTGTCGCTGAACCGGACAATTTTGTCTTCAATCGAAGGGCAATACCGCGGCCCCGTTCCCTCGATCGCCCCAGAGAACATCGGCGCGCGATGCAGGTTGTTGTTAATAATCTCGTGGGTAGTCGCCGACGTATACGTCAGCCAGCAAGGGAGCTGCTCACGGGCAAACGGCTGCGTTTCATAAGAAAAGTATTTCGGCTGCTCATCGCCCGGCTGAATTTCCATTTTGGAGAAGTTGATCGTTTCCTTCTGCACGCGAGGAGGCGTTCCGGTTTTGAATCGGACGAGCTCCAGGCCGATTTCTTTTAAGTTCTCGGACAGTTTCAAGGACGGCTGCTGGTTATTCGGGCCGCTTTCGTACATCAGATCGCCCATAATCACTTTACCGCGCAAATAGGTGCCGGTTGTCAGTACAACCGTTTTGGCAAAATATTTCGCCCCCGTCTTCGTAACGACACCCACACATACGCCGTCTTCCAGGATCAGCTCTTCCACCATGCCTTGCCGCAATGTAAGCCGCTCCTGCTGCTCGATCGTTTCTTTCATCGTATGCTGGTACAAAAATTTATCCGCCTGTGCACGCAAAGCGTGAACCGCCGGTCCTTTCCCCGTATTCAGCATCCGCAGCTGAATAAATGTCTTATCGATATTACGCGCCATCTCGCCGCCGAGCGCATCGATTTCCCGGACTACATGGCCTTTGGCCGGCCCTCCGATCGAAGGATTGCATGGCATAAACGCCACCATATCGAGATTAATCGTCAGCAGCAGCGTCTCACACCCCATTCGGGCGGCCGCAAGCGCCGCTTCACATCCGGCATGGCCGGCGCCGATTACGATCACCTCGAATCGGCCTGCATCGTAACTCATACGGAAAACCTCCTTTACCTTTGAAAATTATATTCACTTCCACTATTTCTTATAAAATCCATAAATTACTTTCCAAGGCAGAACTGGGAGAAGATCTGATCGATCAGCGACTCGCCTACGGAGTCTCCGACCAGCTCCCCTAAGCTCTCCCAGGCACTCCGGATATCGATTTGAATCATATCGATCGGAATCCGCTGTTCGGCGGCGCTCCGGCCTTCCTCTAACGAGCGCAGCGCCTGTTTTAACAGGTGAATATGCCGTACATTGCTTACATACGTTATATCGTTCGATTCCAGCTGACCGCCGAAAAACAACTTCCCGATCGCTTTCCCGAGCCGGTCGAGCCCATCGTTTTCCTTAACCGACATCATCACGATCCGGTCTTCCGGAAACCTTTCCTTTATATAAGATAAATCGGCCGCCGGAGGCAAATCCGACTTGTTCAGCACCGCGATGCTTTGCTTATCCCGGACTTCCTCGATAAGCCGGTATTCTTCCTCATGAAGCGGTTCGCTGCGGTTCAGTACGAGCAGGATCAGATCGGCGTCGGTCAGAGCGTTTCTCGACCTCTCCACACCAATACGCTCCACCACGTCCTCCGTTTCGCGGAGACCTGCGGTATCGAGCAGCTTGAGCGGTATTCCGTTCAAATTGACGTATTCCTCTATCACATCTCTCGTCGTTCCCGGAATATCGGTGACGATCGCCTTGTTCTCTTGCGCCAGCGCATTTAATAAGGAAGACTTGCCTACGTTCGGTCTGCCGACGATCGCCGTTACGATTCCTTCGCGGAGAATCTTCCCCTGTTCGGCCGTGCGGAGCAGCCGTTCGACCTCCGCAATCGACTCGCTGCACTTGTCTTGAATATAGTTGCTCGTGAGCTCTTCGACATCGTGCTCCGGATAGTCGATATTGACCTCAATATGCGCCATGAGCTCTACAAGCCCGTGCCTTAGCACTTTAACCTGCTTCGATAACGTCCCCTCGACCTGCTTCAGCGCGATCTTGAATGCCCGGTCCGACTTGGCCCGGATCAGATCGATAACGGCTTCGGCCTGGGTCAGATCGATCCGTCCGTTCAGATAAGCCCGTTTCGTAAATTCGCCGGGCTCCGCCAGCCTCACGCCTTGCTCCAGGACGAGATCAAGCACCTTTTTGACCGAAATAATGCCCCCATGGCAGTTGATCTCCACGACGTCCTCCATCGTAAAGGAACGAGGCGCCCGCATCACCGTGACAAGCACCTCCTCGATCCTCTCTCCGGTCGACGGATGGACGATATGGCCGTAATGAACTGTATGGGTCGGAACGTCTTGCAGCTTGCCTTTAAATGAAAAGATGCGATCCGACAGCTCCACCGAGTCGGGGCCGCTTACGCGGATCACGGCAATGCCCCCTTCGCCGGCCGGAGTCGCAATAGCCGCTATCGTATCCGTTAACATATCCGTACACCACCTTTCTCTTGCTGCCGTTTCTTACTGTCCGCTATTGCTCCATTGACCCGGATAAACGCCTGCCAGCGTCTTGAAGGCTGGGGGTTATCGAGATGTAGAGCCACTTCCACGATATATTTTCTGATAAATAAACAAAAACAATGACTCCCGCCTTACACGAAGTCATTGCATGAAATACGCGCGCTATGGAGCGCGACAAGTCGGTCATCCATCGCCGCTCCTATCTCAGTGCGATAACGACTCTTCGGTTCGGCTCTTCCCCTTTGCTGAACGTCTTGACATCCGGATGGTTTTGCAGCTGTGAGTGAATCACTTTGCGTTCCTGCGAAGACATCGGCTCCAGCACGACCTCTTTGCGGCTGCGGATGACCCGCTTGGCGAGACGATCCGACAGCTCCTCCAGCGTCTGCTTCCGGCGCCCCCGGAAATTTTCCGCATCCAGCACGATCCGCAAATGGGAGTTCGAATACCGATTGGCTACGATATTGACCAGATATTGCAACGAATCGAGCGTCTGCCCTCTTCTGCCGATCAATATGCCAAGCTCCTTGCCGCTCAAATTAAACTGTACGCCGTCATCGGTATGTTCACGATCGATTTTCACTTGGATGCTCATAGTCCGAAAGACGTCTTCCAGAAACGCGACGGCCTCCTCCAGCGCGTCGGGGATCAGTTCCAGCTCCACCTTCGCGTCTTTGGCGCCGATCAGGCCGAAGAGCCCCTTGGAGGGCTGCTCCAGCACCTGCGTCTTCACCCTCTCCGGCGGTACATTCCATTGGGCCAGTCCGGATTTTATTGCTTCCTCGATCGTTTTACCCGTGACAACGATTGTTTTCATTTCGATAGGCCACCCTTTTGATTTGATCTACCGTATAGAAAATAAGATTGCACGACCGTAAACATGTTGCTGTAGACCCAATACAACGGCAAAGCCGAAGCAAAGTTCATCGACATGACAAAGATCAGGATCGGGAAAATGATCATGAGGCTTTGCATCTGCGGCGTCATTTGAGTAGCCATTACTTTTTGCTGCAGCCAGGTTGTGGCGGCCGCAAGCGTCGGAAGCACGTAGTACGGGTCCGGCGTGCCGAGCTGCATCCACAGGAACGTGTGCGAGCTGATCTCGCCGTTACGAACGATCGCGTTATAGAGCGCAATCAGAATCGGCATCTGTACGAGCAGCGGCAAACATCCGGCGAGCGGATTGACGCCGTTCTTCTGAAACAGCTTCATCGTTTCTTCCTGCTGTTTCTTCGGATCGTCCTTGTACTTGTCCTTGATCTTCTTCATATCCGGCTGGATCGCTTGCATCGCCTTGGAGCTGCGGTATTGCTTCAGCGTCAGCGGAAGCACCAGGAACCGGATAATAATCGTGACGACCAGGATGGACAAGCCGTACGAGCCCCACATATTGTTGGCGAACCAGTCCAGCAATGTAGAAAGCGGATGCACGAAATAGCGGTCCCATATCCCGTTCTCCGGGTTAATCGGATTGTCATGCGGCGACATGGTGCTGCATCCGGACAGCACGAGCAGTGCAGCCGCAAAGAGCAGCATAAGTTGTATACGACGACGGGCCAAAAGTAACGTCCTCCTAAAATCTTTATCTATTAAGCTGCTCCGGCGGAAATCTCCTGTCCGGATAGCTCGGGAAAGGCACCGAAACGGACGTGAAACGGCCCTCCTATCCAACTTCAACTATACCACATGTTGGACGGCAAAGAAAATAATTTGTCCACAAGCCGGACCGGTTCGTTACGACGGATTTCGGATCATTTGAGCTCGTTTCAGAACGTGCATCAGGCTCTTCTCCATCGCTTGGTAATCCATCTCCACCACAGGCTTTCTGGCGATCACGACAAAGTCGTAATGGGATCGGATCTTCTGCTCGTTCAGACGAACGATCTCCTTCAACACCCGGCGGATCCGGTTGCGCACAACCGCACTCCCCAGTTTCTTGCTGACCGACACTCCCATCCGGAACCTCTCGATTCTCGGATTGGGCAGACTATACACGACATATTGCTGGTTAGCCGCCGATTTGCCGTAGCGGTATATTTTATTGAAATCTTCCCTGCGGGTCAGCCTCAGTTCTTTTTCCATCTACAGTCACCATCGTTTCGAAAACGCATACGAATCTATCGTTCACACTTGATCGCGAAAATAAACCGCCAAAGGGCCGCAATAAAAAGAAAAGACCACCTTGAAGTGGCCTTCCGTTACGCGCTGATAACTTTTCTTCCTTTTTGGCGGCGGGCTTTCAATACTTTGCGGCCGTTCTTCGTGCTCATTCTTTTGCGAAAGCCGTGCACTTTCTTGCGCTTGCTTACATTTGGTTTAAATGTAGGACCCATCTATCGCACCTCCCCTTGGGATTTCGAAACTTCCGGTCGTCCAAAAACGCCTCTATCCATTAAATCACTTCCACCCCCAAAAGTCAATTCGCCGCTACTTGAAAATTTTGTGCGGCTCTCTCCCTCTTTTTCGGCGACGGATCCACAGCCCGGCAAAAGCTCGTTTGCCGTCGGTTTGTCCACCTGTGCATAACTTTATAAGGAACAAAACCGGATTTTGTCGCATTCTACACAGCGTATAAACAATATGTAGTGCTGTTGACAACTTTTACGCACAAGGGATTGATATTGTGGATAATGTTTGAAAACACGCGCCAATTCTGCTATCATGATATTGTTTTCGGTTGTGGACAGTCTTCGATCGCCCTCGGATTATCAACAGCTTGTGGATAACTTTGTGAACAATTTTCCCCTTTCGATTTTTTCAAATTTCCCGCTTTTGCGACTTATGTGGATAAGTTTCGACATCATCCTTGCGATGATTTCTATAGCCTGTTTTGGCGTCCGACCGGCAACGAATATAAGGAGTGAACAAACTGTGGACGGATCTACCCACGATTTATGGCAACAAGTGTTGTCCGTAATCCAAACAAGATTGAGCAAACCTAGCTTCGACACTTGGCTGAAATCGACGAAGGCATCCGTGTTCACTGAAACACAGCTGACGATCTGCGCTCCGAACAATTTCGCCCGCGAATGGCTGGAGAGCCGTTATGCCAAAATGATTGCCCATACCGTGTTCGAATATACAGGCCGGGAAGTCGAAGTGAAGTTCGTGCTGCAAGATACGGAGGCTCCTGCGGCCAAACCCCCGCAGACTCCCGCTCCCCAGCCTGTCCGGCAGCCGCCGGCGCTGGAAGACGGCAGCATCTACAATTTGCTGAATCCGAAATATACGTTCGACACTTTCGTCATCGGTACGGGGAACCGCTTCGCTCACGCCGCCTCGCTGGCCGTCGCCGAAGCGCCCGCCAAATCATACAATCCGCTGTTCCTATACGGCGGCGTAGGGCTCGGCAAGACGCATCTGATGCATGCGATCGGTCACTATGTCATGGAGCATAACCCCGGAGCGCGCGTGCTGTATATCTCGTCCGAGAAATTCACGAACGAGTTCATTAACGCCGTCCGAGACAACCGCGGCGAAGATTTCCGCAACAAATACAGGACGATCGACGTGCTGCTGATCGACGATATCCAGTTTCTCGCCGGCAAGGAAGGGACGCAGGAAGAATTTTTCCATACGTTTAATGCGCTGCATGAGGAACGGAAACAGATCATCATCTCGAGCGACCGCCAGCCTAAAGAGATCCCGACACTGGAAGACCGGCTCCGCTCCCGCTTCGAATGGGGACTGATCACGGACATTCAGCCTCCCGATCTCGAGACGCGTATTGCGATTCTTCGCAAAAAGGCGAAGGCCGAGAACCTGGATATCCCGAACGAAGCGATGATCTATATCGCCAATCAGGTCGATACGAACATCCGGGAGCTCGAAGGCGCGCTGATCCGCGTCGTCGCCTATTCCTCCCTCATTAACCAGGACATAACGACGCATCTGGCGGCCGAAGCTCTTAAAGACATCATTCCGTCGAGCCGGCCCAAGATGATCACGATCCAGGACATCCAGCAGAAGGTCGGCGAATTTTACAACCTCAAGCTGGAGGAGTTCAAAGCGCGCAAAAGGACGAAAGCCGTCGCTTTCCCGAGACAGGTGGCGATGTATTTGTCGCGCGAGCTGACCGACTATTCGCTTCCCAAGATCGGCGAGGCGTTCGGCGGCCGCGATCATACGACAGTTATCCATGCCCATGAGAAAATCGCCTCGGCCGTCCAGCAGGATCAGGACTTGTACAAGATTATTCAGACGATATCCGACAAAATTAAAAATCCGTCCTCTTGACAACTTGAAGCCTATGCACAATCTATTCACATGTGGATAGGCTTTATCCGTCAGGTCATTTCGACACTTATCCACATATTCAGGGCGCCTACTACTACGTGCACTATAAAAGATATATACTTATGAATAAAAGGGCGTGTTCGCCCAACGAGTTCCGAGACCTGTATTTCGGCGAATGATACGGAACCAGGCATGCGTTATTCGCATCGCCCGCTTTCCCCTGTCTCCGGGGACATTCGTCATGTACTCCATCCTATGCAGCAAGCGGAATCCTTTAGAACCGGGAGTTGAAATTGATGAAACTGAACATTTTGAAGGACGATTTGAACGAATCGATCCAGCACGTCTCCAAAGCAATCTCCAGCCGGACGGCAATCCCGATCCTTACCGGCATCAAAATAGACGTCCAGCCGAACGGAGTCACGCTAACCGCCTCCGATACCGAGATTTCAATCCAAAGCTTCATCCCGCCAGAAAAAGACGGGACCGCTACGGTTGAAGTCATCACACCCGGAAGCGTTGTTCTGCCCGCCAAATTTTTTACGGAAATCATCAAAAAGCTGCCGTCCCGCGATGTAACGATCGAGGTCAAAGAAAATTTCCTGACCTGGATCCGTTCCGGCTCCGCCGAAATCCAAATCGTCGGACTCGATCCGGAGGAATATCCGCTTCTGCCTCAACTCGAGGAAAATGAGGTTCTTAACGTCTCCAGCGATCTGCTGAAAGCGATGATCCGCCAGACGACTTTTGCGGTGTCCACCAGCGAGACTTCCCCGATCCTCACAGGCGTCCTGTGGAATTTCAGTCAGGACAGGCTGAAGCTGATTGCCTGCGACCGGTTGCGGATGGCTTCCAGAGAATCGCATATCGATTCGAACAACAGCCTGAATTTCCAAAATATTGTGATCGCCGGTAAAAGCCTGAACGAGCTGAACAAGCTGCTTCCCGATCAAAATATGATGGTCGATATCGTAGTTGCGAACAACCAGGTGCTGTTCAAGATGGATACGATCCTGTTCTACACCCGGATGCTCGACGGCACATACCCGGATACGTCCAAGCTCATTCCTCAGTCGTTCCAGACCGAGCTGACCATCGATACGAGGAAGCTGGCCGATGCCATCGACCGCGCTTATTTGTTGTCCCGGGAAGAAAAGACGAATATCGTCAAAATGACGCTGAAAGACGAGAATACCGTCGAAATTTCCTCCAGCTCGAGCGAGCTTGGCAAAGTGAAGGAAGAGATCGACGCTCATACCTTATCCGGCGAGCTGCTCAGCATTTCTTTCAACTCCAAATATATGCTTGACGCCTTAAAAGTAATCGACAGCGACTATATCCAAATTTGTTTCCGCGGGGCGATGCAGCCGATCATCATGAAGCCTGAGGATCATTCCAACATGCTCCATCTGATCATGCCGTACCGGACTACGGGCTGAACGGAGAACTGATCATGAAACCGATAGAAATTACGACGGAATATATTACGCTCGGACAGTTTCTAAAATTAGCCGACTGCATCTCGACCGGCGGACAAGCCAAGCCGTTCCTGCTCGAAACCGCCATCCTCGTCAATGATGTGGCTGAGAACCGCAGAGGGCGCAAGCTGTACCGGGACGACCGGGTGCAAGTGGAAGGATGCGGCGTTTTTGTAGTGACCCGCCGCTAGGAGGAACGTTCTTTGTACTTGAAAAAGCTTTCGCTGCGCGATTATCGCAACTACGAATCCGTCGAGTTCGCTACCGAAGGAGCCGTCAACCTGTTCGTCGGTCCGAACGCCCAAGGGAAAACCAATCTGCTTGAAGCGATATTCGTGCTGGCTCTCACCAAGTCGCACCGGACGCATCAGGACAAGGAATTGATCCGCTGGGGCGCGGACCGTACGATGCTGTACGGCGAACTGGACAAAAAGTACGGTCCCTGCACGCTGGAGCTGACGCTGACGGGCCAGGGCAAACGGGCGAAGGTCAACGGGCTGGAGCAAAGAAAGCTGAGCGATTTCATAGGTTCGTTAAACGTGGTGATGTTCGCTCCCGAAGATTTGAATATTGTCAAAGGGTCGCCGGGCATTCGCCGCCGGTTCCTTGACATGGAGATCGGCCAGGTGCAGCCGTCCTACTTGTACGACCTGTCCCAATACCAGAAAGTGCTCGTTCAACGCAACAATTTGCTGAAGCAGTCGTTCCGCGATAAAGCTCCGAATGCGACGATGATGGACGTCTGGAACGAACAACTTGCAAGACTAGGTATTAAAATCATGAAAAAACGTCAAAACTTTATAAAAAAGCTGCAAATTTGGGCGGAATCGATCCATCACGGCATTACGAACGGCTCAGAGAAGCTCTTGATTGCGTACAATCCCTCTTTCGGCTATGACGAGACTTTCGAAGAAACTGTCTTATTTGAACAATTTATGATAAAGTTATCACAGGCAGCCGACCAGGAAATTCGCCGCGGCACAACGCTGTACGGTCCTCACCGGGACGATCTGGCCTTCTTTATCAACGGCAAAGATGTACAAACCTTCGGCTCTCAAGGCCAGCAGCGGACGACCGCTCTATCGCTGAAACTGGCTGAAATCGAATTTATTCAGGAAGAAGTGGGCGAATATCCGATTCTCCTGCTTGATGACGTTTTGTCCGAATTGGACACTTACCGGCAAACCCAGCTTCTCGAGACGTTCCAGACGAAAGTGCAAACGTTCATCACGACGACCGGCGTAGAAAGCCTACAGATGAACCGATTGGGGAACGCCTCCATTTTTCATGTGCGCAACGGCCAGCTGGTCAACGACTAGCACACTGTCAGACCTTACACGGCGAATTGACAAGTCGTTCTGGCACCCCACCCGGCCAGCCGATTCCAAGCCACAAAGTCTGCTCTGACTTTTGCTGCTAGCGCGGAATTGCCCCTCAGTCCGCACCCGTTGACATTACCGGAACCTGCCGTAGTTTTGCATATAAACGTCTGTCCTACAGCGAAAAACGGGAGCTGATTCGTCATGTTCATTCATTTGGGCGGAGAAAAAATAATACGCGCGTCCGAACTGATCGCCATTTTCGATCTGTCGATCGAGAAGTCTTCTAAAATATCGAAAAGCTTTGTTCAGCATGCCCAAAAAGAACGAAACGTCGAAGTGATCGGTGAAGAGGAATGCAAGTCACTCGTCGTAACGAAGTCCAAAGTCTACTATTCCCCCATCTCCTCCACCACTTTGAAAAAAAGGGCCAATGTGTTATTGGCGAGCGATGTCGAGATATTTTCAAATCAAAGAAGTAGGTGACAAAAGCAAATGACAGTCAACCAACACGCATATGACGAAAGCCAGATCCAGGTGCTAGAGGGCCTCGAAGCGGTCCGCAAGCGCCCGGGGATGTATATCGGGTCGACGAGCACCCGGGGACTGCACCATTTGGTTTGGGAAGTGGTAGATAACAGTATCGACGAAGCACTGGCAGGCCACTGCACGACGATCCAGGTCATCGTTCACAAAGATAATAGCATTACCGTCATAGATAACGGCCGGGGAATACCGGTCGGCGAGAATACGAAGCTGAAAAAGTCGACGCTTGAGGTTGTCCTGACCGTCCTTCATGCCGGCGGCAAGTTCGGCGGAGAAGGCTACAAAGTATCCGGGGGGTTGCACGGGGTAGGCGTATCCGTAGTGAACGCGTTATCGGAGCAACTGATCGCCAAGGTAAAGCGCGACGGACACATTCATTTGCAGGAGTTTCGTCGGGGGGCGCCTCAGCACGATCTGAAAATTGTCGGCGATACCGAAGAGACGGGAACGACGATCACGTTTAAGCCTGACCCCGAGATTTTTACCGAGACGACGGAATACGACTATGATGTGCTGCAGTCCCGAATCCGGGAGCTCGCTTTTTTGAATAAAGGCATCGAGATTCAGCTCATCGACGAGCGGGACGATGTCTCGAATACGTATAAATATGACGGCGGGATTATCTCCTTCGTCGAATATCTGAACCGCAACAGGCAAGCGGTCCACGAGCCTCCGATCTACATCGAGGGCAACAAGGACAATATCAACGTCGAAATATCGCTGCAATATAACGACAGCTACAACGAGAACATATATTCGTTCGCCAACAATATCAACACCCATGAGGGCGGAACGCACGAATCGGGCTTTAAAAGCGCGCTGACCCGGATCTTGAACGATTACGCCCGCAAGTCCAATTCGATCAAGGACAGCGATTCCAACTTGTCCGGCGATGACGTACGGGAAGGCCTCACGGCCATTATTTCGGTGAAAATTCCGGAGCCTCAATTTGAAGGGCAGACGAAAACGAAGCTCGGCAACAGTGAGGTTCGCGGTATCGTCGAGTCTTTTTTTGCGGACAAGTTCGAAGAGTTTCTCAACGAGAATCCGGCGATTGCCAAGAAGATCGTAGAGAAGGGCATCCAAGCGGCCAGAGCGCGGGAAGCCGCCCGCAAAGCCAGAGAGTTGACGCGCCGCAAGAGCGCGCTCGAAGTCAGCTCCCTGCCGGGCAAGCTGGCTGACTGTTCGTCCAAGGACGCTTCGATCAGCGAAGTATTCATTGTCGAAGGGGATTCCGCAGGCGGATCGGCCAAGCAGGGCCGCGATCGTCATTTCCAGGCGATCCTGCCGCTGCGCGGTAAAATTCTCAACGTAGAGAAGTCGCGCCTGGATAAAATTTTGTCCAATGCGGAGATTCGGGCGATCATTACGGCACTCGGCACAGGAATCGGCGACGATTTCGACCTGGCCAAAGCCCGTTACCACAAAATCGTGATCATGACCGACGCGGACGTCGACGGCGCCCATATCCGGACGCTGCTGCTGACGTTTTTCTACCGGTACATGCGCAGAATTATCGAAGCCGGTTATATATATATCGCTCAACCGCCCCTTTTCAAGATCGAGCGGAACAAGACGATCCGTTATGCCTATAACGAGAAACAAAGAGATGCGGTCATCCAGGAATTCGGCGAAGGCGTAAAGGTGAACGTTCAGCGCTACAAAGGTTTGGGTGAAATGAATCCCGGGCAGCTGTGGGAGACGACGATGGATCCGGAGAGCCGTACGATGCTGCAGGTCAGCATTCAAGATGCCATTGAAGCCGATACGTTGTTCGATACGCTGATGGGCGACAATGTCGAACCGCGCAGAGATTTTATCCAGCAGCACGCCAAGTATGTGAAAAACCTGGATTATTAATTCACTGCCAGATTGGATTTGCTAGAGAAGCTTTCAGGAGGTTTCCATGTCCGAAGAAAAACATTCGCAAGTAAGAGATATCGACATCGGCACAGAGATGCGCACGTCGTTTATGGATTATGCAATGAGCATCATCGTCAGCCGTGCTCTGCCGGATGTACGGGACGGGCTGAAGCCGGTTCACCGCCGCATTTTGTATGCGATGTCCGAGCTCGGTATGGCTCCGGATAAACCGTACAAGAAGTCGGCGCGGATCGTCGGGGAAGTCATCGGGAAATATCACCCGCACGGTGATTCCGCGGTTTACGAGACGATGGTCGGTCTGGCGCAGGATTTCTCTACACGCTACATGCTCGTCGACGGTCACGGCAACTTCGGTTCGGTCGACGGAGATTTTCCGGCCGCTATGCGTTATACGGAAGCCCGTCTGTCCAAAATATCGATGGAGCTTCTGCGGGATTTGCAGAAAGAGACGGTCGATTTCGTACCGAACTACGACGGCGAAGAGCAAGAGCCTTCAGTACTGCCTTCCCGTTATCCGAACCTGCTCGTTAACGGTTCTTACGGGATCGCGGTAGGGATGGCCACGAGTATTCCGCCTCATAACCTCGGCGAGGTCATCGACGGCGTACAGATGATGATCGACAACCCGGACGTGACGCCGCTGGAGCTGATGCAGGCGATCAAAGGGCCGGACTTCCCGACGGGCGCATTCATTTTGGGACGCGAAGGGATTCGTCAGGCTTACACGACCGGCCGCGGCTCGGCCACGATGCGGGCCAAGGTGAACATCGAGGAAGTCAACAACAAAGCCCGGATCGTCGTTTACGAAATTCCTTACAAAGTAAATAAGGCCAGACTTGTCGAGAAAATTGCCGAGCTGGTTCGCGATAAAGTAATCGACGGCATCACGGACCTGCGGGACGAGTCCGACCGTAACGGCATGCGGATCGTTATCGAGCTGCGCCGGGATGTGAACCCGAACGTTGTGCTGAACAATTTGTACAAGCATACGCCTATGCAGTCCAATTACGGGATTATTATGCTGGCGCTCGTGAACGGTGAACCGAAGGTGCTGAATCTTCGGGATATGATCTATTATTATTTAAAGCATCAGCAGGAAATTATACGCCGCCGTACCGAGTACGATTTGAAAAAGGCGGAAGCTCGCGCTCATATTCTCGAAGGGCTGCGGATCGCACTCGACAACCTGGATGAGGTCATCGCGTTAATTCGTTCTTCGCGTACGACCGAGATGGCGAGAGACGGACTCATGAACCGGTTCAGCTTGAGTCTCGAGCAGGCCCAGGCGATCCTCGATATGCGTTTGCAGCGCCTGACCGGACTGGAACGCGAGAAGATCGAAGCGGAGTATGCCGAATTGATGCAGAAAATCGCCGAATACAAAGCGATCTTGGCCGACGAGCAGCTTATTCTCGCCATTATCAGCGAAGAGATGCGCGAGATTAAGGAGAAGTTCAGCGATGAACGTCGCAGCGAGATTACGATCGGCGAAGAAAGCATCGAGGACGAAGATCTGATCCCGCAAGAAGATGTGATTATTACGATCACCCATTCCGGGTATGTGAAACGTCTGCCGGTTACGACTTATCGCAGCCAGAAGCGCGGGGGCAAAGGCGTCGTCGGGATGGATACGAAAGATAAAGACTTTGTCGAACATTTGTTTGTGTCGAATACGCACCAGTATTTGATGTTTTTCACGAATAAAGGGAAGGCCTACCGGCTTAAAGCGTACGAAATCCCGGATTTGAGCCGTACCGCCCGCGGGACCCCTATCATTAACCTGATCCAGATCGAGCAAGGCGAGACGGTTAATGCGGTGATTCCGATCGAAAGTTTCGATTCCGAGCAGTATTTGTTCTTCGCGACCAAAAACGGGATTGTCAAAAAGACGCCGCTCGACGACTACTCCAACATCCGGAAAGCCGGCCTGATCGCGATTCATCTGCGGGAGGACGACGATCTGATCGGTGTGAAGCTGACGGACGGCAAGCAGGAAATCATTATGGGAACGAAGATGGGGATGTCGATCCGTTTTCCGGAGGACGATGTCCGCCCGATGGGACGTTCTGCAACCGGCGTAAAAGGGATTTCGATCTCCGATAACGATGCTGTTATCGATATGGACGTTGTGGACATGAACGACGACGTGCTGATCGTAACGTCCAAAGGGTACGGCAAACGGACGCCGATGGAAGAATACCGGATTCAGACCCGCGGCGGCAAAGGCATCAAAACGTTGAATATTACGTCCAAGAACGGGCCAGTCGTCTGTCTCAAGGTCGTCAAAAACGAAGAAGATCTCATGATCATCACCGCATCGGGGACGATTATCCGCACCAGCATGTCCGGCATCAATACAATGGGACGGAATACGCAGGGAGTCAGACTCATTCATACCCGCGAGGATGATGAAGTGGCGACTGTCTCCAGGGTGGAGAAAAACGAAGAAGCGGCGATCGATATGGATTCCGAGTCCGAAGACGGAGAATAAGCGCGAGCTTTTGCCCGATTGAATAATCCGATACGCAAGGCAGGGGAAGTTTGATGGCGGTCGTTCCCGTTTCCCAGTTGAAGCTTGGCGATAAAATCATCGAGGATGTACTAACGAAACCAGGCAGCCTCTTGTTCAGAAAAGGTCAAAGCGTTACACCGCGGGAGCTGGATATACTGCGTGCTTTTCTAATTCCTTCGGTTATGATCGAAGGCAAAGAGCCGGAGGCGGAGTCGCCCGAAAAAGCCGAAGAGGCCAAAAGTGAAGACTCGTCCCAAGTCCAGTTTCATGCCGAATATGACAAGATGGTTCAACTGCTCAAAAAAGTGTTCAAAGATTCTTCGTCCGTCCAGATAATTCCGATTCTAGAGATCCGGACCGGCTTGGAGCAGCTAATCTCCAAAATTCAGCAGTACAACATTTTGACGTTTACACCCAAGATGCTGAATATGGAGGAGTATATTTACCACAATAGCATTATGGTTGCGCTGACTTCGTATATGCTGGCCAAGTGGCACGGCTTTCAGAGCAAGGACTGGATGCCGATCGCCCTTGGCGGGCTGCTTCACGATATCGGCAATGCGAAGGTGGACCCGGCCATTTTGGCCAAGCCTTCAAAGCTGACCCCGCCGGAAGTGGAGGAAGTACGCCGCCATACCGTATACGGCTACGCGATTCTCAAAAATATACCTTCGCTCAACGAAGGCTCCAAGTTGTGCGCGCTGCAGCATCATGAGCGGGAGGACGGCTCCGGTTACCCAATGGCGGTCAAAGGGGACAAGATCCACCCTTATGCCAAAGTGATAGCGGTCGCCGATATTTTTCACGCGATGACCAGCCACAGAGCCTACAAAAAAGCGGAGTCGCCCTATCAGGTGCTGGAGCAGGTACAGAAGGAGTCGTTCGGCAAGCTGGAACCGACCGTTGTATCCACCTTTATCAATAAAGTGACTCAGTTTCATAACGGGACTGTAGTACGACTGAGCGACGACAGTGTCGGCGAAATCATCTTTACCGACCGGGCTAATCCGACGCGTCCGATGGTCAACGTGAACGGGGCGATTATTAACCTGGCGGTTGAACGGAAACTGTATATTCGGGAAGTAATTTAAATATAGTCGAAGCGGGTGCCGGGATGCGCCCGCTTTTTGTTTGGAGCGATTGTGCGAGGTACAATGGAGATAGCTGGATGTTTTCAAAGAAAGTAAAAATAGTAGTTGACTTAAGGGGACAAGCATGATAATCTATTCCTTGTCGCCAAAAACGACAGCAAGCATTCAAAAAAAAGATTCAAAAAAAAGCTTGCAAAGATATAGGCGACTGTGATATATTAAAGAGGTCGCCGCAAAACGGATGACAACGAAACGAAAGAACATTTTGTTCCTTGAAAACTGAACAACGAGCGTGCAAGTGACGATCTCGCAAGAGATCAAAACAAGTCG
>NZ_JARBDB010000027.1:0-583 GCF_036577605.1 Paenibacillus sp. GYB004 | reverse complement strand
GGCCGCGCTCTTCAGCAGCTTCTTTCAATTTAGAAAGCGACCAGTTTGTAAATGGATACCCAATGGTGTGCGGTGGGATCTGCGCCAAATCAATGATTGCCTCTCGTTGTTCCGTCGTGAATGTCGGCGGTCGACCTCCGCCATAGTTAGGCTTGAGAGAGCCCATTCCTTCTTCGTTAAAACGATGGATCGTCTTTCGAATGTGTTCACCAGAGATATGATAAAGTCGGCTAATCTCAGGCACTTTCATTTTCTGTGCAGAGGCTAGGATCAGAAGTGCACGTCGAACCTCAACCGGTTCAGTACCTCTACGGACGATATGCAGCAGTTTGTTACCTTCTTCATTGGATAACTCACGAACGTACAAAGTCATGGCAATCCCTCCGAGTCGTAGTCGTTAAGGTTATTTACCCATTTTTCCAACTACGATCTCAGATGGGGCACTAGCGCTCGACTGGCTGCTCCCGAAAGTGGGACTCATTCCGCCCAATGTTTTTTTGAATGTTGGGTCGTAAATGCCCGGTGCTAGGATCTCGTCTAAAATGGAGTCATGCCCCGCTCGACTGGCTGCTCCCGAAAGTGG
>NZ_JARBDB010000026.1:0-31991 GCF_036577605.1 Paenibacillus sp. GYB004 | reverse complement strand
TGGGCGATCCACAGCGGCCAGCGGGCAAGCTTGCTGGCCAAGAATGAGCGAGCGAAAGAGCCACCGGTATAAACCATTACCGGGTGCCCGGAACGCTTCTCGACCGTCTCCAGCCATTCACAACACCAGTCCGTCAGTTTACTTGCCCCGAGCTTGGCCGCATCGCCTTCAACGTCCAAGACGTACGGAAGTTCCGCCGGCAGCCCGGTCACCGTCTCCAGAAAGTGCTCGGCTTCGGCTTTTGCCGTGTTGGGCGTCTCCGGGCGGCAGTAATGATAAAAGCCGACCTTCATCCCGGCGGCCGGTACGCCGACCGCGTTGCGACGAAAAAGAGGGTCGATATAGCCGACCCCCTCCGAAGATTTAACCACCGCCCCTTTGATTCCGGAAGCTGCGACTGCAAGCCAGTCTATCTGCCCTTGCCACTTGGATACGTCGATGATCGGGATATTTACTGGATTACGACTTTGCATCGTTATCACCCTCGCCCTTTTGCTTAAGCTGCTCAAGAAACTTAACCAGCCCAGGGGGCAGTTGCACTCCAAGCGGCCCGAGATTCTCGACAACACTCAGGCCTTCCCGGCCCGCATAAAAGTAAACGGCCAGTGTGCGGAAGATTGGAGCGTTTGCTCCGACCCACTGGTCACACATGGCCGCTAATGCGATTACAGCAAGCGTTATGCCCTTCCGGACGCCGCCCCAAAACATAACCTCGCTGTTGACCGTTTTGGTCTTAAACGCGCCCAGGACGCCTGTTACGTAATCGGCAAGCATCAGGGCAACTAGCACCTTAAGCGCTGCATCCCAGCCGCCAAGGTACTGAGCTATCAAGCCGGATACAGCGGTCATCCCTCCAAAAACAAATTCCTTACCGGTGCTGCCTGCAGCAGCCGTCCAAATCGTGGATACGATCAGCTTCGCACTCATCCTATTCCCCTCTCTGCCCGTTTGCGGGCAACAAAATAGCCCCGATACTATCGGAGCAGTCATGGTATAATCTACCTGTTACGCATTTTTAGTGAAAAATGAAAGGGGTGACAGTTGCAATGAATAGATTTATTAACTCAATTAAAAAATCGATAGAACATGAGAATTGGTATTCCGCTCTGATCGTCTCCTTAACCTTGCCGGATATTTGCGGGAAATACTCATACCCCGATATCGGAAGCAGCAGAAAGCGATACTCGAAATGGTTTGATGAAAACCTCCGGCACCATTACATTCAATGGGGATTTTCACCTGGTATTACTTTGCATGGTGATGATTGCTATGCACTTCGATGCTCAGTGCTCCATGAAGCTTCCAGCGAAATATCGCACCAACAGTGCAGAATGATCTTAGAGAAGTTTACATTTACCACAATAGGCGTTCATGGCGCAAAGGTTGGAAATACTCTTTTGTTAAATGTAGAAAGTTTCTGTCATGAGATATGTTCAACTGTTGAGACATGGTACTCCCGGTTAAGTCATGAGAATCAAGAGGAATTCCAGAGATCTTGTGTAAACATTTTTCATGACCGAGCTGAAGTGGGTGGAGTCATAATCACACCTAATAAGGAAACTTAGGAAAAACGGATACTTCCTTGATTTCCGCAATAAACAATTTCCCTTTCCAGTTAGGGTTTGTCTCTTTAATTTTTTGTGAAAAAGCAGCATATGCCTCCTCCCACGTGTCGTACTCCATGGTGTTGTTATCATATTCTGCTGTATCGCAAATTACATATTTACTCACTAGGCTCACCTCATTTGTACTCGTCTTTTTGATAGCCCCGATCGGCTCGGAGCATACTCTACAACGTCTTCAACCATGCCTCAATCTTATCAACATAGTACAGTCTGTAGCCTTGTTCATTCGGATGCCAACCGTCAGCATTTGTTGTGTAATTCGTTTTCAAATCTGCTATGAGATTCATGGACGGAACTGTGGCATATAGGTCACAAAGCGGGATACCCCACTTCTGACAAACTTTGACGATGGCCGGATACCATGTCGTATGAAAAACGTCGGTCAGAGTCCACAGTCGGTGAACCAAAACGAAGCCTATTTTCTTACCCGGAAAACGAGCTACCGCTTGGCTGAACATGTACTCCATTGCGCCGATAAACGTTGTGTGATCGTACGTATCAGTCATACCGTTAGTCATAGTCCCAAGATTGACCATGGTCGTCAGTGATTTGTCGTTCACGCCGCCTGACAGTATGACATAATCAGAATCAGCACGCATACTTCCAATCGTCTGGCTTACCCAGTGGCGATTGCCCCCGCCGCTGTTCGTTGTTCCGCTTGCAATTGTCGCTCCAGCGACAGCAACGTTTTGATACGTCATCCCGTTCCTGTCGGCAATGATTTTCCCATAACCTCCGACGTACCCTGCGGGAGTGCCCGAAGTTATGCTGTCGCCGTTGAGTGAGATAATCTTACCCTTCAACGGATTAGCTGAAGCAACTTCCGTGACTTGTGTCCGCTGTAAGTCGTTAAGTCCATATACGTTGTTCAGGTGCGTATCTACCCCATACGGTTCAAATGTTGCGGGATAGTCTGTGTTGATTGTAATCATTGCTGAACTTAATCTATACTTTGCAAAACTTAACCGCATATACTGCGCATTTGCGTTACTGATGGTCGCGGTTCTGTGTGTCGTTGCTGTACTGCTAGCCCCTCCGATGTAATTCTTGTTGGCGTCATACAGGTATGGGTTGTTGTTGTTCCCCATCCCGGAATCCAGCGTATATTGCACGACGTCGCCATTCTTGATTGGAATGTACTCCGTGGTGAAATAGTTAGTGTCTGCTGTCAGCGCGCCTCCACTAACAAGGTATCCGTCAATGATTGTAGATGGATTTATTAAGTTGCTGCTGCTGGACACCACTGTCATTGAGTCCAGCTGTGTTCGGAGCTCTTTGTCGTCAATAACAACAAATGCGGGGTTCATCCCCTGAAAGCTCATGCCGGCTCCTCCTACTCGTACGTAGTCAAAATATAAGATGTCGATCCGCTAACCTGCACTGTAGCCCGAGGAGTGCCGCCGATCTTGGCCGCAAATAACTGACCTGCAGGGACATTGCAGTCGAATCCGTTTACGTTAAATACGCCGGCATTTGTCTCGTCAAGATTAAGGATCTCAATGAGACTGACCGGCTTCGAAAAGGTGACAGTCCCGGATACCGCATCAGCCTGCGTCTTTTGCTCAGACAACACCCTCGCACCCATCCCGCCGCCTCCGGTCAAGGCTGCGAGTATCCCTTCCAGCAATTCTGCCTCATTAACCACGCTGTTGTCTTCTTTGATGATCCGGCCACTACGCGGAGAGTAATGTCTTATATCAGGCATCTTTTTATCGCCTCCTGATCTTCAAATAAAATAGCCCCGATTGCTCGGGGCGCTCCTATCATTTATCCTAATTAGATTAGACGAACCATAAATCTTTAATATACATTACAAAAGTTCCGTTAGTGTTACCGCCTGCGTAGAGTTGGACGGAATACTCTGATCTCCCTGTTAAGAACGAGGCAGATTGTAACTGCCAATCCGACGGGGTACTGCTGTTTATATGTCCGTACAGGTTACTGTCAATTACTTCCGGTATCGGTTTCACCATAGCAATTCGGGAAGCTCCTCCTGTCCCCGTCGACTCATACCGTACGCGTGCAATAAACTGGTCGTAGTTTCCATTTACCACGTGCGGAACGTTTTTATTCGAACGCATCCAAATGTAACCATTGTTAGCCGTTGATCCGACCTTATACGATTGAGTTGCGGCGTCGTACACGGCGTCTCCGTTTATATTCTGCGAATATGGCGCGAATGAGAACCCATTCACGAATACTCCGTTTTTGATGGCGTAGTTTGGCGGGATGTGCGCGTCCACCCATGCGCTACCGTTCCAATACTTGATACGGTCGCTGTAGTCTCGCCAATTATTTTCGAACCGTATATTAACCGCCTTGGGAACGACCCATGCGGAGCCGTTCCACGTTTTTAATTGCGGCATTGATTGCGATGCCCCCTTTACGTTTATACTGACGTATCGATCCAAATCGCGCCGACTACGGGATTCGCTGGCGCGGTTGTTCCGACTTTGAAATCGCGTTCATCCCATACGCGATAATCGGTGTTTCCCAGCGACCAACCTCCGACGCGTAAGCGGTGGTCGTTAGCGCTCATTCCGAAGTTGTACGCGAAGTTTGAGGCCACATGGAACGACATGTAGGCGTCGTGGTTCGCATCTGCTATGACTTCGAATTTTCTACCGGAGGCAACGGAGCTAATGTTTCCGGCAGATGGAGCCGTTACAATATCGCCAACCATTCTAAGCGTATGCAGCTGCGTTTCCCCGCCGATCGACTGGCTGCCGCCTGTGTGTATAAGATTGCGCAGAACGCTTCCGTTCCACCACGACGGGACAACCGAGCTATGGAGCGTAGCCCCCACGACTGGCGACCCGAAAACGGCTTGATTCCCGCTCATATGGACCATATTTACCGGGGTGTCATCCGTTTTGTAGCTAACGAGACCAACCCCATTATCCAAGTTCAAGGCAGTACCTTCCTGCATCGTTATTGCTCCGGTGAACAGGCCGCCCGCCGATGTCATGATCCGTACCCAAGGACTCCAGCTTCCATTTCCGCCGATTTGCGTCGGGCTCCCTGCCCTAACGAAGCATAGACCGCTTTGGTAATGGTCGAATAACAACTGCGTTATTGTATCGCCAGCACTACCGCGAATTACGAGAAGTTGCCCCCATGCGTTAGGCATTTCCGGCGGAAGTCCGGGGTGCGCTCCGTTAAGGCGATAAAATCCGCGCGTAACTACATCGCCGATATTAACAGTCTCGAGTACGCTAGACACCTCGATCATGCTCGCGCGGTCAAACGCCTGCTTAACCGCATTGGCCGTCGCTGCCTCATTCGTGGCCGTGCTGTTCGTCGAGTCGTTAAGCTTCGTGTGTCCGTATGTGTTCGGTCGTCGCGACCGTTGTCATATGTTCATCTAGATTTTCCCTATTCTCGTTAATCTCCTGCCCGATCTGGTTCATGTCTTCCGGTTCCACCGTTTTGTTTATTGTCCAATCTGTTTTGGCCACGGGTTAAACCTCCTTCACAAGTATAGTTTGTAGCATCATGGTATCCGAAGCGATCGGCACATGGACCGGGTTGGATGTTATGACGTTATTGGACGCATCTTTCAGTTCGATTTGCGTAATCAGGGATACATCCGCGACTGGTACCAAATAGTTTATTGCTACCATGCTGTCTGTGACGGACTTTACTTCGAAATTTGTAATCTCATACGAGCCGTTGAGCACGACTTTCGCGATCCGGTTATCCACGTAACCAGCCACATCGTGCAAAAATCCCGCCGTTATCATTTGACGATCACCTCCGGCCCGAGAGTCGCAAATGGTAACTGCCCGAGCTGCCAGGACCCAAGTTTATAATTCCATGTGACGTCTTTTCGGGAGATATGCTCCTTTAAGCCGATGCTGCCGGACAGGGACGTATTTTGTTGGTAAACCAAGTTGGCCGGCTTGATCGTATCGATCGTATAAACGACCTCGCGGAAGACGTTGGCATTCTCGATGTTGGTCGTTACCGTAAGCAGAAAGTTTTCTACGTCGACGGCCACGATCGTCATGCCGGGGCCGACGAGTGTGTCGAGCTGCTGCTGCAGGTACCGGATCGTAAATGGCGGTTTGGTCTGGTACCGGTTCAGGATCCGGCGCTTTCGGAATTCGAGCGACTCCGTCGTCGGATCGGCTTGGATGCCCAGCATCTGCTCGCGTCGCTTTACGGCTTGCGGGCTGCTTGTCATGACGAACTGATCGTCAAAGAGCTGCTGAACCGCTGCCTCAGTGAGTTGCAGCTCGGCGTCTTCGGTCCTGGCCAGTTCTACGAAATCGCGAATGTCCTGGTAGTATTCTGGCCAATACGATTGAATCGGTTTAGACATTCAGCGTCACCGTCCCCAGCTTCGGGATCTCTTCTTGGCCGAGCGTAATATTCGCCGTTCCGCCGTTCAGCGTCGTCCCGTTCACATCAACGACTCCGGGCACCGTCAGGATCGCTGCGTCGATGAGCGCCACGCGCACGATGATCTGGTTCTGGTTCGCCCAGTCCTTCCGTAGCCCAAACAGGTACGCCTCGATTGCGTCCTCGATGGACTGCTGCACCTGTCCAGGCTGTTGTCCCGGGCGTCAGGGTGATTGTCGTTTCCACGTTTATCGTTACGCCCTGCACGCCGGTGATCGTCACCTGATGTCCGATCGGCGCCGTACCGAGCCCCTGTCCGCTGTTGACGGTCGGGTCTACGGCCGTTTGCACGTCGCTCACCAGTTGTGTCGACGGTTCATTCCAGTCGGCGGCGATAATTGTGCATTTGACGGTTCCGCCTCCTGCCCATACCGGAAACACTTTCGTCCCGCCGACGCCCGGCATGGCGTTAATCCGCTGTTTGTAATCCGCGACGTTTCCGCCGAATGCCGGCCGGTTGACCTCTTCGTAATAGCGCGCTCGCAGCGCTTCGTCGGTCTCTTCGTCTTCGCCGGGGATCAGTACGTCCGTCAGCTCGGCGCGAGCGAGCCCGTTAATGTATGCGATCGGCAGCAGCGCGCCAAATTTTTGGTTACCGACGACGCCGGCCGCCTCGCATTCCAGGGTGTATACGCCGGTGCTGATCTTGTTGATCGCCACATAATTCAGGTTCTCGATGGTGAACCGGCTGCCGATCGGGATGTCGAATAGCGCATTCGCCGCATTGTAAAATTGCCCCTTTCGCTTGGCCTTTGTGGCAGGCTCCCGGTTGACGCCGAATTCGGCGCTTTTGCGGGTAAGATCCGCGCCCGTTGCAGTGTCGGCAAACGATAGATTGTAGTTGATGTCGAGTTCGACATACATCTGGGCCAGTTCCGCGGCTGCCGGGGCAATGGCGTCGTAAATGACGCTACCCTCCCGCTTGTCCACGTTATTCGGCACACGGTCCAGCATGTGCTTTAGGATCGCCTCGTATGTTTGATGTTCGTACACCTACCTTGTCACCTCCCAGGATGCCTGGAATGATCCGTATTGTGTGATGACCGTAAAGGTAATCGTCATCGAGTCCCCTTCAATGGAGACCGTGACGTCCTGGACTCCCCGAATCCGGTCGTCAACCGACAAAGCTTCCTGGATGATCCGGGTTGCTTCGGACTGGACAAACAGCGGGCTCATGCCAATGAGCCGGTTCAGCTCGTTTCCATAGTTGAAGCTGTAGATGAGCTGTGCGAACCGATCCGTCTGGAGAATCTTGATGACGGCCTGCTGGACGGCATCCAGGTTATCAATCATTCCCGTGACTCGTCCGGCTTCAAAGTCGAGTCGCCAGGTGCGGGAGGTTTGCTGCACGTTTTGGACCGGGGCGTTTTTTAATGTCGATCCGGTCGGAATCATGGGCTCACCACCTTGTCCAGAATGAGATATTTCTGCCCGCCTTGTACCCGGAGCAGAATCACCTTGTCGCCTTGTTGGAGCCCGGTCCGGATGACGACTTTATCGGTCAAGGCATCCCCGGTCGTGCCGCTGCCGGTCGTGTGGTTATGCCGCAGATCGATTTCGTACCGGGTCAACTGCTCCGGCACAATTAAAAAATCCGCATCGATCGTGAAGCGTTGGTCGACGTTCACTTCGAGCGGATTCGTATTTGTTATATTGCCGAACATAACGGCGCACGGCGCGCCGGCTTCGACTGCATCCTTGGCAGCCTGCTTGGTGAGCTCCTGCACTTTTGCATGAGCTTTCTGTGCAGCATACTAAATCACTTTGAGTTCGAGCGTCATGGTATGGTCGGCGCCTTCGTACCTGTGGATGCATTCGTCGATGAGGAAATATTGATTGACGCTGTACTCCGGAATTTGGACCGGAACAAAGCAGCCGGCACGGACCCGGGCGTCGCCGATCGCATCGAGCCGCAGACTGCGCGTTTCGCGGTTCTTCAGCTTCGCCAACTGCTCCAGGAGTTCGTTGATCTGCGCGGCGTTTTTGTTGTCATCGACGGATTGATACAGCTGCAGCGTGCCCCAGCGGGCGATATTGGCGCTGTCCTGGGCGATATAAACGTCCCGGCGGCCGGTATCCTTGTTGTCTTGGACCAGCTTGATTTTGTTGTAGGTGTCGGTATCGATCGACTGCTTTTAGGCATAGTCGTAGAGGATGCCGTTGCCGATCCGGATGTCGACGCGCATGTCCTCGACGTTCCGGACTGTTAAGGCGCCGAAGTCGTCATAAAAGACGTAATGGCGCTGCGTGTTCCATAGCGTCAGCGTGATCGCTTTTTCAATGATATCGAGCAGCGTTTGTCCATCCTCGACCATCGTGGGGATTCGGTAACCGGTGTCGGCCAGTGTCCCGGTCGAAAGCGAGAAGTCCTCCGCGATCTGCTGGACCACCTCGGAAACGGAAGTATTTTTGAACACGTATGTATCCGACGCCAGCAGATAGCGGACCTGGTCATAGGCGAGGATCTTAACGTCCTCGTCCTTGCCGAAATCGATCGAGAAGATGTAACCGTAAAATACGTCTTGGTCGCCATCGCGGAAACGGACAATGTCGCCGTTGTTAACGCGGAAGTTGGTGGCCTGGTAGATACCATTTTTAAGCATTGTGAACTCCAAGCTGGCCGGCTTCCCAACCCGCGCCGTTTTCCATGTCACGCCGGCCACGATTTCGGAGATGTTCCATACATTGCCGTCCTTATTGTCCAGCAGGATCTCAAGCATACATGGTCCCTCCCGGCGGGTCCGGCAGCTTCAGCTCATACCCAACCGGCAAGCTTTTCAGCTGTGCGTCGGATATGCCGTTCAGTTGCTGGATTTCCTTCCAGCGGGCGCCGTCGTCGAAAAAACGCTTCGCCACAGCCCACAAGGACTCGCCTGCCGCTAGCAGGTGCGTATTCGGCGGTTGCTGATCGTTCGGTCGCTCCGGCGGCGCCTGCTCGATTACAGGCGTCTCGACACCGTTAACGCTTTGGGTGGTTACGCTCACGCGCTGAGCAGCATAAAACACGTACCGCTTGAGCCGCAGTGTATACTCGATATCGCCGCTTCCTCCCGCCGATTCTTTCCAATCGAAGTTTTCGATGCTGGCCGGCGTATTCAGTTCGAACGATGCTCCAGTAAACACAAACCGAATGGGCCGCTTGCTTGCCTGCCACTTCTGCAGGTATTCAATATACTGCTGCGGCTCGAGCAGGATGCTCGCTGCAACGAATGGATAGCGCTGAGCGGGGAATATACCGCTGAACGAGTATTCTGCCAGTTTCGGGTCCTTGATCACGTTTACTTCACCCAGTCCGGCGACGTCGTAGGTGCGGCCGTTCCCACCGTTTCCTATTTCGATCGAGCCCGGATTGATTGGAACCTGAAACCCTTCCTGCTGATTGTTGAAGCTCAGCCAGATGCCGTAGTTGGACAATTGTACCACCTCCCGTTACAAAGGCTAGTAAGGAATTGTATAATAATGGAACGAGGCGCGTGTAGAGAAAGGTTAAGATTTCATGCCAAATACTACTCTAGAATCATTGTTCGGAGACGAAAAAATAGACATTGATTGCCCTCAATGCCAAAATCGTTTCAAAGTAAAATTCAAGCAAGTAGCTAAAGATGGTAGTATTGTAAGCTGTCCTAGCTGTCATACGAATATTGAGTTACGTCATGATGATACAACAAAGAAGACCTTAACTGACGCCGATAAGGCTTCTCGAGATTTCGAAAAAACACTCAACCAGCTCGACAAAACGTTCAAGAAATTCGGTAAGTAAATTCGCAGCGCGCCTCGCTCTTATTCTATCAATTGCTTTAATGTATCATTTGCTTCGTATATGGCGTTTGCTATCTTTTCCCCGTCAATTTTCACATTTCCGACAACGGGCTCATCGGTTTTTCGGTAGCAATAGTCAATTTTCGTTGCTTCTCGAATCGTGCCGCTCAACCTTTCAGCAATCCGCTTTACGATCGAATCAATGTCGCTTTCCTTGTTTACAAGGCCAGTCGACACCTGTACCGTCGGCGTGATCGCAACAAAGTTCTGGACACTCTTCAGTTCGGCCAACTCACACATCATCTTTACATCATCTTGCGTTATCTTGATAGTGATTTCCATGCTATCGCTCCTCCTCTTTTATGCCAATCCATATACACCTTTTGCAGACGATGCGATTTCAGTTTCGAGTGCCGTCTTGATATTCGCGACGATCGTCTGAATGTCGGATTCCTTATTCACTGGCCCTGTCGTCACCTGCACCGTTGGAGCCAAGCTGACAAAGTTCTGAATGTTCTTCATCTCGGCCAGTTCGCGCATCATGCGCAGGTCCTCGCTGCTGATATCGACCGTGTCTTTGATTTTGCCTACTTCTCCGACGCTTCCGATTCGGTTAATGTCCGCTGTCTTATTCCACGATGTAAAGTCGAATGGCGTCGCCGCGTTGCTCTTTTCAGCTTCCTTTGCCGCTCGGCTTGCTGCTCGATTTTCCAGCATGTCCAGCACTTTTTGTTCGCGTTCGACTGCTTTCAAGGCCGCGCTTTCTTTTAGCGCTTTGATTTCGTCGTTACCGGCCTGTTTCTTGGCCTCTGCCTCTAGGGCAGCTTTGGCTGCGAGCTCGATTTTGTTGATGGTCTCCAATGTCGATCATCCTGGTAGAGTTTCGGATTTTGTCAATCAGATTGTTGATATCGATCAATCATGCTATTAATCATATCTTCCATAATCTCAAGCGACTTTACCTTCATCCACTGGAAGACGTTTACAACACCATTCCCTATTAGTCGAAAGGCTACGGGGAGCAGATCGAAAAAGTTCAATATAGAGTTCCAGGATCTCATAAAGCCTGCAGCGAAATCGTCATTCGTTTTCCATAGCTTTATGATATACGTGGTCACGGCCACAATAATGCCGATCAGCGCAGCAATGGCCATGATGATGACTCCGATTGGATTCGCTGTCAGTGCTATGTTAAGTGCCCACTGCGCCACGGTCCAGGCTGTAATCGCTGCTACGATGCCCCATAGGATCGGCTCGATGATCTTCCAGTGATCCGTCATAAATGAATAGGCTTGCGACACGATCTTAAAGAATTTCACGAATCCCTCAACTGTTTTGGCAAGCCCTTTGCTTAGGCCATCGAAAAAGGGTTGGTACTTGCCGTTTTGAAATTCTGTGTTCAGTGTCGTGATCAGGGGAAGTAGGCTTTGCAGAGCTGCCCCGCCGGCATTTGCAAAAGCCGTTCGGATGTTGTTGCCTAATATCTCGGCTTGTTTCGCTGGGCTCTTCATCATTGTTTCGAATGCTTTCTGGCCCATCTGCTGTTTCTCCAGGAGTTTGTCGAAGGCTGTTATGAATTTCTCGATGTCACCGGTCTTGCCATATTCGTCCACCTTAAACGCCCGAATATCCACCTTCGACATGTTAAACCGTTCCGCCAGTGATACGATATCTCCGGTCATGGCTTCTTTTAATGCGAATGCCGCGCCTTCGATTCCGTTGCCCGCACTGTCGAATGCGTTTAATCGCTGTACCAGGTTGTTCAGTTTGGAAAGCTGGTTCGTATTCTGCGTCGTTGAGAAAAATGAGAGTGTGCCTTGCAGGGTTTTGCTTACGTCTTGACCAGCCGCCAGCGCCTCTGCCCTGAACTTCTCGAACATCGCTTTGCCTATCAGATCATCGTTGGTTCGCGCCTTGAACATGTCTTCCATTTTTTTCTGTTCCATTGCGCCGCCCACTGTCGCACCGAAGAGATTTTTAATCCCTTGAAACGATAAATAGGTCGCTGCTATTCCCTTTAATGTGGACAATAACCCGCTCGATTCGCTACGGGCATCCCGTAACTCTTTGCTCATTTTCTCTTGGCTTCGGGCAGCTTGATTGATTGCATTGTTCGTCTGGTTAACTGTGTGGTTAATTTGTCGGTAGTCATTATTGATCACTTGTGTCATATGGATGATTTGCTGATTATTCGTGATCATTCGTTGCTGATCGCTAATGGTCTTTGGGGGAACAAGACTTGCCGAGTTGCCTGGACCCGCTTTCATGGTCTGGTTTAATTTTTCGGCAGATGTTATAAGCGCGTTAACCTGCTTTATAGCCCGAGCAATAGGGCCGCTCATGGAGTCCATCATTCTTAGTGTTGATGTTACTGTTGCCAAGAGTGAGCCTCCTTTCACAATATAAAAAGCACCCTCGCTTAGGAGAGTGCTTGAAATGTCTATTTTACGTTTTTGAATATTTCTTTTGCTTTTTCTTTCTTTGTTTCTAATAGGAATCGTTCCATTAGTAGGCCTTTTTTTGATATCTGGGGATTTTTCTATTGCAGCTTCCTTTATTTCTTTTTCATCTTTAAATTCGTAAATTTTTACTGGTGATTTATCCATATAGAAATATGACCCCGTTTTTTGCTCCTACCGTTTGAGCTATTTGTTTTTTGTTTGGGTCAACCTTGACCCCTGCATCCGTATAAGCTTTGATGAAAGTATCCAAGGTTAAGTTGCTTTTCGGTTCAGAGGATGAACAGCCTGAGAATACCATGATTGTTATGAGTAAAAATCCAAGTCCTATCCATTTTTTCAACGTTAACGTCCTCCCTGCCATGGCTAATTTTTCCTAACCATATTATCACACTTTTACGCAAGGGAGGACGTTATCGTTTCATTGCCTTCTTTTCAGCCGCGATCTGTTCGTCAATTGCAGGCCATAACAAAAGCTTTTTCTTCCCGTGGCAACGCCAAAAATTCGCTTGGCCACTTGCGGAACTTGTGGAGGACGTAGTAGGCGTAATTCGCCTCGCCGTCGCCCTCCCGTATTAGTTTTTTGCTTCTTCGACCAGATCTTCCATCTCGACATCAAAGCCGCTAAGCTTCTGGATCTCGGCAGCAAGCGAAGCGATCTCGCCAGAGAGCAGTACCCTATTGAGGTATTCCTCCGACGTCGTGCACCCCAGTTTCTTGATGCTCTCCGCGTCCTTGAAGTCCGGCTGCAGCGTATGGTTGATAATCACCGTGGTATTGAATGCTTGGGCGTCAAACTCCACTTTCCGCCCTTTCGAAATCCGAGTAGCTCGCTTCCGGATGTCATCAAATTCTCGGTTTGTCATGGCCTTGATTTTGAATTTCAAGCTGCCGAATCGCGGCGAAATGGCTACTTCATCGGTCAGGTTATCGACCGGATTGGCGTTAAGGAATTCTTGCAATGTGGACATGGTTTACGTTCCTCCTAGCAGTGCGCTTATTAGACGCCGGTAATGGTGTTGAACTGGTCGGGAATGTCGTAATCACTGAAGGTAAACGGCATTTCTTCGTCGAGCATGTCGTCACTAGTGGCATCGAATTTTGCGGCCGTAATGCTGTCTAGGTTACAGGCGATTAGGATTGCTGTTTGTTTGCCCGCAGACGAACCCGGCTGCTCGTTAGTTACCTGGAGATCGAACCAGAAGTCTCTCCCCGTCTTCACATAGTCACGTATGAGTTTCCGGAACACAGACGAAACATAGTATACCGTCATCGTTCCGCTGCCCTTCCACCCTGCCGATCGCTGCGGCGTGTTCGTTCTGCCTAAAGTCGGCAAGTCCACTTTGTTCTTCGCGATCGTGGACTCGAGCGATTTGGCGTAAAACAATTCCTCGACGCGGCCGTTGATGGTGGCAAACGCTTTAGCATATTTCCCACTGATTGGATCCCCTTCACGCAAAATCATCTTATCTCACCACAACTTTCATATAGATTTTTTCGATTGCATCGACCGGCTGGATATACAGTTCGATGTAAACCGAATCCGTTTCATTGCCTTGTACGACCGTGATGTCCGTCTCCGAATCGAAATTTTGAATCGCGTTGATGTTCTGAAGCGTCTCTAAATACCGGACGCATTCGTTTTTCAGCAAGTTCCGACCGTCCGCGTTATTGTCGACTTTCCCGATGTAAAAATCAGCGAAGATCCGGACGAAATCGTTATTAATGCCATCGAGGACGCGGAGCACGCGGTTTTTGCTGAACGTTTTATTTTTCGCCGGAACAAAGCCCGTAAAGCTGTTGATGTCCGTTTCCACTAGTGCGCGGCCAGCATTTGCGGTAAACAGGAATTCTCCCGCCTGCAGCGCCGCCTCGATCTGCGAATTCGTGTACCGCGTTCCCACGTCCACAGCGTCATCGTAAGCCGTGAAGGTGAGCGACTGGTTCATTTGTGCACCCGCTGTCGCTCCGGCCGTCCACGCGGTCGCCTGCGCCGCTGTGAGCGTCGTTCCGTCGGAAAGGATGACTCCGTTTTTGACGCTGATGACGCCCTCATAGTCGGCCGCAGGATAGTTCTCCACGACAACCTGAATCTTCTTCCCTTCGTCATCACGGAGGCGTTTGGCAAACGACACATATGCACTCTTCAACGTATTATCCGTCACCGGGAGAGCCATTGTATTGAAATCGAATATTTCCACGGCGGCCAAGAAGTCGGTATAGTCCTGATTGGTGACTGTTCCGTCCGCACCGCTGGTGAGTGGTACACCAGCATTCGTGGCGAGTGCCCCGGTTCCGCTCCAGACGACCCAATCGTTTGCGACAAGCCCCGCAATGTTCGCCACAGTCTGCGTATCGTATACGGTGCCGCTGATCAACGTTTTGACGTCAAATTTTGCGTTGTCGTCGATATTCGTCTGGATCACGATCGTAATGTCATTCCCGCGGACACCACCCCATCTTGCCGTGACGGTGAGGTTCCCGGCCGTCGCTGTTGCCTTGGTCCCGACATTCACGCGGTAGGCCAGCAGCGTCTTTGCTCGTTTCAGGGTTTCGCGCACCAGCAGCATCTTCGGATCAGTAATGCTGTAACCGAGCGAGCCAAACGTATCTTCGCCAGCTTCGATTGCAATAACCTTTTTGGGCTCGCCCCAGGACAGAACGAGCGGAATAGTCACGATCCCGCGCTCGCCGATCGCCCCGATCGGTTTCGCTTCGCTGACGAAATTGATATATGTGCCTGGCCGCACCTTATTCTGTGTGGTCCAAGTTCCTCCGGTTGCCATCGATTATCGAGCCTCCTTATTCAAAAAATCTTCAATCAGCTTATCAGCTTCCGCGATCGTGTAGGACTTGTCATCCTCCAACACAGCGGCCAAGATATCCCGTTCTACACCCGGCCGCTGCCGAGAGGCGAGAAATTGCTGTTTGGTAAATGCCGCTTTCTTCAGTTTCTCGCTCATTTAATCCCTTCTTTCTGCTCCAGTTCTTGCATCTTCGGATCATCCGGCAAAGGTGCCCATACGTGCAGCTTGTACTCGACAAAGAAGTGTAGCACCTCGTCGATAATTTCAAAGCGCATCCCGTACCCAGTAACAGGGCGGCCGGCGACGTCGATCGACTGCAATACGTCCGTCAGCTTCTCCGCCATTGCGTACATGTGGTCGTTATCGCGACCTGGTGCGAAATAGTGGATATCAAACGGATGATGCCGCATGAAGCGCCGGCCGAGCTCCTGGGTATGAGCCGGTCCAAGCAACCGCACGTAGAAGCAGGGAGGCTCCAAATCCTGCTTGATCTCTTCCCCATGAACCGGAATGTCCGGGAAAGCAGCATCTAAGACAGTATTGATTCCGATGCGGACATCGTTAAATGTGACCAGCATGTGCTCACCCCAAATATTTCTTTAAGAATGCTTCCTGCTTTTTTTGAAGAATGGCCGGCAGCTCTCGCTCCAGTTCTTTCTCCGAGATCGTCAGCATGAACCGGCCTTCAATCCAGCCCTTATGGTTCTTGGTACGGTGCCCAAACTCCACGTATATCGCATGGTCCACCGGGTTGATTACTTCAACCTGATAGCCTGAGGCAATTCGGATCACCCGTCCTAACGTCCAGCCGCGCCGCAGTTCGCCAGTGTCGACCGGAGTCCGGATAACGACCTTAGCGAGCAAACGGGCCGCAAGTTCATGGACACACTCTTCGATGAAGGCAGGGAGAGCTTTCTCTATCTCTTCGAAGTTCTTGGCGAGAGCTTTGATTTCTGCAAAATCGAACTCGCCCCACCTCGGCATTAGGCCCACTCCTTGCGCTGAATGCTAATCTCCTGGTGCGTCACATACAGGAACGGCTCGCCGGCTACATATTTACGCATCGGAGCGATTGGCCCCCACCCCGGGGCGGTAATACGACCGCGTGTGACCTCCAGAATGTCGCCCTGCTGCAGTTCCAACTCCGGGGCGATGAATAGCTTGGTTTCGTACCGGATGTCGTTCTGCGCCTCGGTCTGACTGTTCTGGGCGAGTGCCTTCTGCGAGATACGGCAAGGATGGTCCGTATATACCGGCTCAGCAACAAGCTTCGTCTCCTTGGTCAGCGGCTCCTTAACCTTGACGTGCCGGTAGACGGTGCATCGGTCCGTGTACAATTTCTCGATCGCGGAACGGTGCTTGCTAAAATCGATCGACACACTACCACCTCAGCCTTCGGTAAGCATGCAGGCTTGGACGGTAGTCGAAGACAAGCGATTCGATAACCGTGAGACTTGGAACTGGTGGAGCTACCTGTTTGACCGGCTTGACCGTCGTGTCTCCGATATGGGTTTCGTATACTTCTACCGGATCCGGATTCGGGTACAAAATTGCAGATTGCTCCGCGGATAGAGCACCCGCGGCCATGGCTGCCCAAGTTTGTTTAAGTCCGTCCGGGACCGATGAGATGTTGCAATAATTCAGAATCGCTTCTTCGGTGGCGTCAATGTACAGGTCGATCAAGTCATCATGCGTCGTGTCAGTAAGTGCTATCCCTAAACGACGCTTCACCAAATCACGAATTTCCGCTTTGCTTATCGCCATCCGGGATCACTCCTCTTGCGGAATGATTACTTTAGCGCGAAGCAGCTCGGGATACTCCTCCGCGGTTATTTCCGTCTTTTCACCGGCACGGTATCGGTGCTGATTGTGCTTGACATTAACAGCCCACTTGACGGTTATGGTCTCCGGCTCTTTCACCTCTGGCGGAACCGGTGGCTGTTGGTCTGCATCAGGGACTTGCGGCCCCATTTGATTCGGCTCATCTGGCGTCAGCGGCAGTTGTTCTTCTTTTGCTTTTCTGGACATGTCGTTCGCTCCTTTCGAAAATAGAGAGAGGCCGAAGCCCCTCCCTACAGCAGTACCTTAGCGATGAAGATGGTATCGATCGTTTCGAAGCTCGGGAGTACGATTTCCGAAACAATCGTTTCTACGTTAACTGGATGCGGCTCCTTAATCGTTGTGATCGCCACCCCTGTATTCACAATAGATACTTCCGCAGCAGTTGCGCCGCTCATCAAGTCGGCTTCTTCCGGCGTCGTACCGTACCAGGTGTTGCCCAGATTTCCATCCGGGACCAATGTAAAGTGCTTTTCCGGATAGAACAGATGCGAGCTACCATCCTGCAGCGCGTACTTCTTGGAATATACAGCTACGGAAATGCCAAGCTTGGTTTGGATATACTGCTTCAGCATCGAATCCGTCATGATGATGTTCTGGCCGCCGAGTGGATTCATATCGAGTCGGATGGACGGATGCGCCATCAGTGCATTCCAGACATCCAGGGAGCAGATGGCGCGGGTCGGCTTCGTCCCTGTATCCTGCTCGACAATCTGCTGCCAGCTCTGGATATCTTGAATCGGCGTGCTGGTTGCATCGGTCCAAGCTCCTGAGCCTGTTAAGGTTTCCTTATGGTCCGCATCCATTTGGTAGTTGTAGTCGTAGTCCTGACGGTTTGCCGTGATCTTGATTTTGCCTGTCGAGAGCAATTGCATGATCATGCGCTCCGGGATAACCTGGGCGCCGGATACCAAGGTTGCTGCATCGTCAAAGATGGTTGTGATCATCGGCATGATATAAGAGTCGTTTGCGCTCTCGGCGAGCAACAGCAGCTCTTGTCTGTCTTTTTCCCCGATGCGCATTGCCTCCCGGAAAAACGGCATTTCCGTTTCAACCTTCGAAAGACCGATGCGATCCCGAAGCGTTGCCTTCGCATCAAATGCCGATGGCATCAGAGAAACAGGAAGGCCCCGGGCTCCCTTGATCCATTTCAGGTCCAGCCCGCGCTTTTTCTTCGGCGGGAACAGCGTGGCGCCGAGGTACGGGATATTGTTGGACGGATTATTCGTGATATAGGCTGCAATCGCCTTAGAGTTTACAAGATCAAAGATAGTAGGCATGAGTCACCTTACCCTTTCTGCCATTTAGGCGATAAACGTAATTTGTTTAAGAGCAGTAACAGCGGCTGCCGCAGGTGCTTCCGGCAACTTGGCCAGATCCACAAAACCGTGAATCAACAATGCTCCAGACGCCGGACCGTATGTCACGTCAACGTCGGTGAACAGCACGCCTTCGGCATTGGCATCGTTGGACTTAACAGATTTTTTCGTTGCATCGGCAATGACTCCGCCGCCCATAATCGTGCCGGCCGGAACAATCTTTTTCCCGTCTGCATTCGCCGTTACTCCGGCATCATTTACCGTAATTGCTAGATTTACATAATGATCCGGGAATTTAAGAATCTGCTTTTTGTTTCCGAAATCCGTTTGAACAAATTTGGACATTTGGATTCAGCTCCTTATTCGAAATAGGATTTTTGCGATTGCGAAACGTCGGCGTTCTGCTTGGCGAAGTCAGCCACCCGCTTACCGAAGTCAGCCGCTTTGTCGGCACCGCCTCCGGCACCACCGCCGCCACCTTCTTGCGGCTTGAAGCCTTTAAACTGGAATCCGCCGCCGCCTTTGTCTTCCGGGACAAACAAAAAAGCCTTGCTCGTTTGCAGGGCTTTGATTTGATCGTCCAGTCCGGCTTTTACGCTGCCGGCATCATCGATCTCGATTTTCGTTTTGTCCAATAACCCGGCGACGATATCCGGATCGTGGACCTTTCCGGTAAGTGCCAGCTTCACAGCCGTACTCAGGCGTAGTTCTTTCGCTTCGGATTCGTATTTCTCCTTGGCCGCCTTGTTTTCGGTTTGAAGCTGCGTGATCTGGTCCTGCAACGCCTTGTTGTCACCGGCCGACTTACTCAACGTCTCGAGCTGCTTGTCGCGCTCTTTGAGCGTATCCTCGGCCGCCTTCTTTGCCGTGTTCACCTCATCGAAGCGCGCCTTCGGGATAAAACTCTTCAGTTCCTCGGCAGATGCAGCAGCGGCCTTCACGGCCTGTTCTTCGGTCAGTCCCAGTGCAATAAACTCTTCCTTCGTCATGCTATATCATCCCTTCTTTTTCATCTTCGCTTTTTAACCCGGTCGCGGCCGGTGATGTCTTGTTCTTTAGCGTCCACAATACCAAAAGGACGACAAAGGCCCCAGCAGTCTCGGCCTAGGCCCGTTATTCGACAACCACCCAATCCTCGGCAAGCATATCTCCGTTAGAAGGCTGCCATGGAGAGATTGTGTTTTGAGCCGTCTTTATGAAAATCGCGCTTGTGAACGTGGGTTCCCCCTCGTACTCTCCGAACCCATATTTAAGACCCGAAGACAGATCATTGCCCTTGACAAGATAAATGAACATCCCTTTGCCATTCCAGCCTTTACGAGCGGCGCTCTTTCCTGCCTTCACCGCCTCAATTGCTTGCCCGAAATTCACTTTTCACTCCCCCACAATCTCATATTCAGCTTCCAGCGCTTCCAGGGTACAGACCCGCAGCTCACCGTCCACTTCTTTGACAACGCATTCCCCAAGTTTAGCGATCAGAACGCTAAACGCTCCGCGAATGACACGCAGTTGCACGCCCCCACTGGTGTACTCGACCATGATCGGCAAGCCAGTGAATTCGATGATTTCCTGATGATTACCGGACGTGTTGTCAAACACGACAGCCTCGATAAAAACGTCTTTTTTGTAGCGTATCGGCATTACCACTCACCTCCCAGTGCATGAAAAAAGCACCCTCGCTATAGAAGCGTGAGTGCCTTATTCGTCTTCCTTCAAAACTCCGATTTTCTTCAAATGCTCTCGAAACCGTTTCTTGTTTTCTTTTCGTTCCTCTTCAGGAATTTCCCGGTACCCTATTATTTTTGGCTTTGAAATATCGTTCCAACGGGGGTCGCTAAAAAGCTTTTTTTCCTGGCTCATTTCCTCAGCTCCCGAAGCAGGATATGATACACTCCATCGATTACTTCAATCTCCTCAACTTCAAAGGGAAAATCTCGACCATACAACACTTCCAGTTCGCCTGGATTAAGTTCCAAAAGGTCGGAACCTAGAGCCGATCCTAAAATATAAAACTGGACTTGGCCCTCGGGATTATATGACGCAGCACCCGCAGTTGTTGAGATGTACTGAGGATATTGTATCACGGCTCCGGGCCTGATGTCTTTCAAAAATTCCTTTACCTGTTCTGGTGTCTGAAAGTATAGCGATCTTGACAGGTCACCCGAATACCGCGGGAGTTTATCTAGGGCATTGTCCAACTGCTCGACCCACTTCATTTCCTGGCCGTCCAGCGGAACACTTCGGCGAAGCTTATCGTTGAGAGAATATGACTCCCCCCCAACATATCGCACGACAGCAGCTTCCTCCTCACGTGAAAGCGACTGCGCTTCCGGTTTTGCCGGAGCAGGCTGCTCAGGTGTTGTTGTCGTGACTTTAGGAGGCTCGACTGCAGGCAGCTCCGTCGCCTTGACCGGCTTGGTTGCGTCAGGAGGCGCGCGCTTAGCCGCCCATTCCTTGTAAGTCGTGTCGGCCGGCACATAGTACGTTTTGCCGTCTTCTCCACGCGCAGCGCGCTCGCCAACACCTGCATCCTCAAAGTACGGAATCGTTGTCGATCGGCAATACGCATGCAATGGCGGATAATTGACGCCAGCCTTTGCCTCAGACAGCGGGATGACCTCTCCGTCCATATCTCTGCAAACTGCCGATGTGCGCTTATCCAGCGTCGCCACATATTTAAACCGCTCGACGCCCGTCTCCTTGTATGCATCAAGCCGGGAAGCTCCGGAGAAATAAGCAGCTTCCGTTCGGATGAGCCGGGCCGCAGCATGCTTACTGACGTTCATGCGATCGGCAAAATCGGCGATAGCCTTGTCCGCTGGCTCCCCGCGGATCAAGTCCTGTGTAAGGATTGTCTGCAGCTCATTGACCAGCTTGGTCCGGTCTGCCCAGATCCGCGCACTAAAGTTTCGTCCGTCCGGCGCCCACGGCTTGGCGAGCACTTTGTCGATTTGGCGATCATCCAAAGCAGCGAATGAGGTACCGACGCCGGCCCCTTTCTGCAACTCGTAAAGCGACTTATAGTAACTGTCCTTGTAGATGCCGCCCAGCGATTCCGCGCTGCCTTTTTGCCGCTTGGCCGTCAATTGCTCGATTTCGTTGCGAAGGTGCGTCTGCAGTTCCTCGAGGCGAGTGATATGGACCTTGGCGCTAGCATTCTCGAGCTCCTTCATCCATCGCTGATCGATTGCATTCTCGCGGCCGGCCTTGATGTACTCGTCAACGGTCCACCGGAACTCTTTAAGCTCAGCCGCTTTTAATAGCTTGCGAGCCTCGGCAAGACTGATGTCGTTGTTTTTGGCGAGTCGAGCGTACCAGGCTTCGGTCTTCTTCCGGATTTTTGCGAGCGCCTTTTCATATTCCTCGTTTTGGGCCCGAATGTACGCTTCGCCTTTGTTCAGCATCGCCTCGTTCAGATCTTCCAATCTTTTAGTCCAGTAAGCGTCCGATTTCATTGCTCGTCACCTGATGGATTATCTGGAGGCATACCTCCGTAAGAAGCCATGCGTTCGAGTGCTTCCTGATTCTGTTTCTTAATCCGTTCAAGTTCCGCCGCCAGATCCGTCACCCACGGATGTTGCGCGACCAGTGTCTCATCCGACAAGATGCCAGTGCTGTCCTTGATTGCTGTAATGATCGCACTTTCATCGATCGGCATATCCGTATTGAAGATAAAGCTCAGCGGCATTTGGCTGTAATCGACGCCCGTCCTGGCAAGCAAATCTGTGTCGACAAACCATCGCAGTTGCTCGAGCGAAGCCTGGTATTCCGTTTCCATAAGGCTGCAGTCCAGGTCCAGATCGCTGTAAAGGAACTTGAGCGCAATGCCAGAAGGCGCGCTGCCAATGTCCACGCCCTGGGTATCAACGCCTCTACCAAACTCGTAAATATCTTTGCGCGCCTGCTCCATATGTGTCTTGTATGCTTCGACGTTGATCTGCAGATTGATCGCCTTGATCCCACCTCCCTCAGAAACAAAAGCGGTTCGGTAAATGGCGAGATTCTTTCTAAACTCGCCTGGGTCAGTGCCATTGTAGTTTGTGACCTCGTATATGCTGTCAGGCATATCCTCCAGATTGTTGCTATTGTCGGATTTGTTTCGGTCGTAGTCATCGGCCAGCGTTTTGATGATTTCGACGAGCGGCTGCTCATACTCGTTATATTTCCAGCAGATAAACGGCACGCGCTCCCAGTTCATCGGCTGCTCTTTACCTCCGGAAACGACAGTAAAGTGAGAGCTGACCGCTCCAGCCTCCACATCCGGCACAAGCCCGGTGCCGTCTATTACGTAACGGCGCACCCCTTGAGTATCCCACCATTCAATATTGCGAACGGTTTTGCGCTGGGTCCCCTCGTATACGATCACCTCGTAATCACGAATAACGGCATCCAGAACGGTATGCGCTTCGTCCGCCCACAATGGGATGATCTCAAGACTGTTCATCTTTCGATAAGCAAGCTCGCCGGCATCGTCATAATGGACAAACCACCACGCAATTCCAGCATTGACGGATTCACGGCCCGTGCTCATGAGCCGCCGCTGCATGGCCGGCTGAAAGATGTCAGCCCATAGCTTAGCGTAAGTGGCGTTGTCCGTCTGAACACTGAGCGGCTGCCCCAGCAGATAACCTACCTTTTGGTCGACAAGCTTGCGCGCAAACGGATGCGCTAACTTATTGTTTGCCAGATTGCCAACCGGTTCCTTATGCCCACTCTCACCGATTGCTGTGCGCACCCGTTCAAGAATATCCGGCTTGTTGCGATAATAGCGGTCGCCGATCTCCATCCATTTGCGCTTGTTGGACTTGCGCCAGTCGCCGATCTCCAGCATAATGATTTCTTCCAACGTCGCCGCCGTCCGAGCACCACGGATAATGATTTCGTCAATTTCCTTTTGCTGATCCACGCCAAAAGGCCAAAATGTAGGCACTCAATCGCCCTCCTTTCATGATTGTCCTGGGAAGAAGACGCCAGCTTTTTTGTCTACCATTTCTGCAATGCCGGTTGTCGCGTCCGGCGCATCGTCGTTCTTGTTCTTCCCTTCCTTCTGGTAGCTCGTCATAGCCTCGTAGTATTCTGGCCAGCGATCCTTCCAGTTGACCGGGAAATAGATGTGCTCCATGACGAAGTTGCTATTGGATAAGATTCTCGCGATTTTATTCTTACTTTGATGGAACCACTTGACCACGACGGAACGTGTTTTGTGCTTTTCCCATATCAACCTCTCGACATTTCGAGCATAACCCCGACCGCCGCTATTGGACTCAATCTCGGCCAGGTTCACCCCGTTTTTAACGAGCATGCTGGCAGCGGCCGGCTCCGTAACCTCCATGCCCTCTTTGGTATAGAGCACATCGAGCACGTACGCTTCGCCCCGGTATACGCCGGCGACAACCGAACACAAAAAATCACTGCCTTGATCGGCAGTGTCGGTGTAGGAGATGATTTTTTCAAAAACGGCTTGCCCGTGTCTGTCTTTCGGCAGGTCGGTGTAGGTCTTGAACGTTTTGTACAACCTGCCCTGGATGTCGACCGGTTCCTGATGGAAATTAGCTCGAAATATCGCAGCATCCATATTGGTCTTCAAGCTCTCGTAGCGTTTACGGGAAAGAAGCTCCGGGCAAAGCAGATTCCCCCGTGAATCCATGGCTTCGAGTTTAAAGACGAACCATTCGTCCGCTTCTGTGCCGTCCAGTATCCGGCCGCATACATCCTTTTTGGCCCAGCGGGTCATGTTGACGATCTCGATGCCGCCAGCACCTTCATCCTCCAAACGTGATAGGAATGTACCCGTGTACCATCGCCAAATGACGTTTAGCCGGTTCTCGTTGTAGGCTTCCTCAGCATCCTTCACGGGGTCATCTACGATCGAGATATTACAACCCTTACCCGTGATCGATCCTCCGATGCCGGCGCCCTTGTAGTTAAAAAACTGGCCGTCCAGCGCCCATTGATGATACGACCCGTTCCCGTCCTTGATATAAACCCCCGGGAAGATGTCGTTGAAAATAATTTCGTGCGGAAACGTCTTGGTCTGGTCGATTCCGTCGCGTGTGTACCGGGAAAAGTCGCTCGCCTGATCATCGTTGTACGAGCAGGTGATGACCCGATTGGACTGATCTTGTCCGAAGGCCCATTTACAGAAATTGACGAGCGTGCGGCTCTTCCCGAAGCGCGGAGGAATATTCTGCATCAACCGCTTGTAGGTGATGCCTTCCCGAAGTCCCCCGACCATATCCTGATATTCTTCGCTTTCAAGGAACCATGCCGGCGCGATCTCCTCGACAGCTGCAACGAAAGCCAGTTTGGTTAGCTTCCGCTCATAGAGCGCCTGCAATATCCAGCAGTTCAACTTCAAGTGCCATCGGCTATCGCGGTAAAACGTTGGGCTTTCTGTTTTACAAAACTCCCAGAGAGAGTGGCGTGCCTTGCGAATGCGCGCTTCCCGTTTTAAAGCAAGCTTCTTCTCCTTGGCCACTCTGGTCAATTCAATCGTCGCCATAGCGTTCCAGTTCCTTATCCAGTTCCTCATCGCTCAAATGCGAGTAATCAACTACTTTGGAAACGACACCGCCGGAATGGTTGATGTGCTGCCGATCGCGCCAATTCTTAGGATCGCGATTTTTCAGCCAGAAAATCTGTGCCGTTGTATCCGGAGCGACTTGCTTGCGCACCACCTTAGTCACGGCCAGCCTGGGCGTCCCGTCTTCATTCAGGATGGGATTTCCGTCGGCATCGACCTGGGGCTCATACGTCGTTTCATCGTATTCGTAGCCGTTTGCTCGCCTATAAAGAGAGTTAACAACTTCGTAATCTGCTTCCTCCTTGGATACTTTTAGGGATTCCAAAAGTTCCGGGTACTTCTCTTTGTAAAGGTTGAATGTGGAGTAGGCAATGTCCAGATTTTTAGCGATCTGCTTCTCAATAAGCCCTGAACGCGCCCAATTTCTGATCAACTCTAACTTTGGAAGGACGTGCGTTTCCCATTTGTTTCGAGCCATGATCATCACCTCGCTTTGAGCTAATATTCATTTACATGACCACCACCTCCGGCATCTATGGCCGTTACCCGAAAAAATAAAAAGCACCGCATAGGGTGCTCTTACCTCTGGTTCAAATGTTCAACTTGCCTTTCTTAACTACGTCTTGTTCTACTTTCACTGCATACACATCTGCTGCTAGTTCACCTGCAAATGGCGTATGAACAACCATTTCAACCTGATACCACTCTGAATCTGAAAAAGCAATTAACTCGCCCTCGATTGGGATCCTCTCGAACGAATAGTATTCTTTCGCCCAGTTGTCCTGTCCTTTGTCATGAGTACGTAAGATGACTGTTGACGTTGCCATCCGAAACACCCCCTTCCACATTTCACCATTCGGCAAAAGAGAGGAAATACCTCCCACATGCCGAATAGTTCTTTCGGGAGGGGTTACCAGATGATCGAAAAATCGGTCGGAGTGCACATTCAAAATCCGATAAATAAAAAAAGTTCCCGTTTTGGGAACCTTTCACTTTATACGTACTTAGTCACAGAGGCGGTGTTTTAAAACCTCGCCGCCACTCCCTGATTGATTGATGAATACGAATATCGCTTTCGCTCATTCTCTTTAAAAGATTTCCGCACCTAGTTGCTAGATACGTAGTAAGAGCATTATACGAGTATGCCTGATTAGTGGTCAATCGCTCCAAAGCCTCATTTTTTTAAAAAAGCCGCCCTCAAAGGGACGGCACTCGAGGAGGATGGAGGGGGTTAACCTCATTTGGCACGCTTATAATGTATCATGGTTGTTCGCGCATGTGTTGTGCAAGATTTTCCGTTTTGCACCGCATTCCGCTCACGATTCGTTCAAAATTTTGTAGTATCTTTTTCGAAGAATCCCATGAGCTTAAGCGTATCGGCTATCCCCTCGGCTCCCTCGTTTTGCTTACGTCGTATGGTACTCGGGCTCATAGCCCGTTTGAATAAGAGCCATACTTCCTTTGGCGACTTTCCTTCAAAATATCGATACTCGATCGACATTCGAACATCTTCTTCCCGCAAGAGTGCGACAGCTCTCCGCAGATGGCTTGTATAGAAGCAGTATTGCTGATAAACCCATTGCTGTTTTTCGTGGAGAAAGACCGCATTAGCCGTCTTGTCCGCGTATAGGTCGTCCTGATCTATGCGGCGACCAACCTCTCCATCCACCGAAACCTGCTGCAAGTCTCCTTCGTGCTCCTCGAAATCTCTTATAATTCCTAGCATCTCTATATAATGTTCGAGCAGGAACTTTACCCGTTCGACCTCTTTCTGTGATGCTCTCGGGAACAATTCTGATTGCCACATGATCGCCATTCCCCCTCACCATCCCTCGTGTGTGCTATAATGACGGTGAGATTGCTAGTTGAACCCCCGCGGGCCGGCCAAGGTGCGGGGGTTAGTTTTATTTTGAGCGGTCCAGCAGATTTACCGCGCTTCCCTGCGGCTGGTCAAACACGACTGTTAATGGAGACAGCAGGGTAACGGTCAATACGAATAAATTCTGCTGCTCCTCCGTCAGCGCTACTGGGTACAAGACCCCATCTTTGCAATAGAACAAAACCGGTTGGTCCTTCATGCTCCGCCCTCCTCGGACACAGTCAGCCGCTCCAATCGTTCCAGCGACAGCCGCAAATACTTGACCTCTTTGGATATGTCCCCATTCACTCCCGCTGTCAGGCGCTCACGCAGGCGGTCCTGCCAGCCGTATGTCGTGGGTATGCCGCATTGCAGCATGATCTCTTTGACATCACCCTCAAACACCTTGTCGTTTTCGGCCCGTCGGAGCTTGTTTTGGAGCGTGACAATCTCGTCCTGCAACTCCTTGATGAGCGCGCCGGTCTGCCCAGCCACCCAATAGCCGATGCTCTTGCGCTCTGACTCATCTTCGCACAGCCGCTCGAAATACTCCCTGCGGCTGCTGAAAAACGGGTGCCTGTCGCTCTCCAGTCGGCTCATGATGACGTATTGCAGCAACTCCACCGGGATCGGGATATTGCGGTATTGTGCCTTGCGCTTGGTCGTCAGGCTCTGTTTATCTGGGTTGTAGTAGATCAGGCCGACCTCTTGCGGCAGCTCCTCCAGCGCGATCAGTCCCGTCGGGCAGACAAAGCTGAACTGGTTGCAGTAGGCCAGATATCCCGGCCATTTGTTGTCCCGCTGGAAGTCGCTTCGGCTCACCTTGACTTCGTAACCGCTGATGCAAGGATTCGCCCAACTCTTTTTGATTGCCAGCGCGTCAAAGATCAGCATCTCGTTATTGAAATGGGTCGGGCCGGTCTTGCACTCGGTCAGGTAAAAGTCGTCTGCATGCCGCTTGGACAGAGCCTGCTTAAGCATGTCGGCGCGGATTTTGGGGTTGCTCATGCCGCGCTCACCTCGCTTTACGCCGATAATATTTCTGCCGTGCAGCCTTGCGACGATCCCTGAAAAGCCTGATATGACGTGCGAATTCGGCTTCGACGCGTTCAACCTCTGCGGGAGTGGCCCGGTGCGGCCGATATCCGTCATACCAATCTCCGACAACGAGCGAAGTGTCTCCATAAGACCAGTTACGCGAGTACTTGCAGTACCGGCACCGTTCGTCGGTCTCCACGCACCCGAACCCGCCCGGCCCATCCTCCCACCAGCTTTGTTTTCGAAGCTCCAACCCGCACAGCGGGCAGCATTCCCCGCGCTTGTATTCATCTTCAGTTTCCCAAAAGTCTTCCGGCGCCATGACTTTCTTCATTTGCCGTAGCCTGACGTTCACTCCTGCTCCCCCAGTCGCCGGGCCCTTCTTAGCTCCAGCATCAATATTTCTTGCTCGCCTCGCCGTAGGAACAACGCAAGGCAGTCCTTCTTCCGCAACTCATACGCGGCCAGATGGCCGCCCCGTTGCTTTATCCAGCGTTCGGCGAGCTCGCGGTCGATCGTGTAGCTGATCCAGTCCGTCTCCCCGGGCCGATGTGCTCGATACGCGGTGATGCGAGCGGGAAGCGCTCTGAACGCCTCCCACTCGCTCGGTTTCATGATGCTCGTAGCTCTCTTTGGCCTGCTGCTCCGGAACAGCTGCTTCCACAACAGCAGATCGGACCATCCGGAATAACTGACCCAGAGCGTCGACAGCGTGAACCAGTACCAATAATCGTCCAGGCCCCGCTCCAGCGCCGCGAACCGGGTGATTGCCCGCGGTGTCCCCTCGTATAACAGAATGTCGTCGATGATCGCCGCGTGCTGCGGGTTGTAGCCCCGGAAATTCGGCGAAATGTCTTTGAACATGCCCGTCACCTCCATTGCAGCAGAATCAGCCCGCGCCGTTTACTCTTTCCGATATGTCTCCAGTTGGCCTTCTTGTAGCAGCAGCCGGGGTTAGAACTCCTGATCTTGTTTGCGTCAACATATGTGATAATGCCGTCTACCGGTGGATCACCCCAGCGATCGAGCGTCGCTGCCACAGCTGCGCGGATCATGTTGCTGCTAAGATGGTCCGATTCATTCCGGAAATGTGTACATTCCCATGCATCCCATCCATCGTCGCGAATGCCCCGCCATGTCACCCAAAAAGCGTCGCCAGGAGCCGTCCGGAACACGAGATTATCCCCCGGCCGGCAGAACTGGTTGGAGCCGGGCGTCTGTCGGCTATAGTGCCGATCGGCTAGTTGCCGACATGCGCGGTCACCTTTATGAGTTTCGATCCAAGGCCCATACTGGCGTAAATCAAGCATCGGCTGTATCATGGCCGTGCTCGCTTTCCAAATATCTGCGCTGCCCAGTCCCCTTCACGTTCCCGCAGCCGCTGCGCCCCGAGTCTTCCCGTTTGCTCACGTGTCCAAAGCGGTTCGGTAGCTGCCCGCTCATACTCCCAGCCCGACACCTTTACCCGGCGATGAAAGGTAGCATAGGGAATGCCGTGCTGCTCTGCCATCCGTAAATACTTGGCTGGGTGAACACGTACGTGCTCCATCGCCTTGAGGGCATGTGCCCGAACCTCCTCAGCAGACTCAAGCGGCTGGGTGGCTGCTCTTTCAGGAGACCAACCGGTTCTGATCCGGGTCATGAACGATTCGTACTTTATTCCGTTCTGGTTCGCAATTTTAGTCCATTCATCATAGTAACCGCGTGCCTTTTGAACACGCATCGGCGTAGTCATTGCCTTCTGTTTCGTCCATCCCAGTAGCCGAATCCTACGTTCAAGTGTAAACGCACTGACCCCAATTTTTGCAGCCTGCTCATACTCTTCTGGAGTGATGTAAAAATCATAGGGGTTCATGTCATCAGCCCTCCCTCAAAACATCTCCATTTGCCCTGTATCCAAATCTTTGAGTTGTACGAGGTTCGGCGCCTGTTCCCATGCGTCGCCGCCATACCCACGGAATTCATTTTCTCGACGAATCTGATTTTCATAGATCGCGTACACATAAAGTTGCCCTTCGAACCGGCACACGCAATGACTTTTGTAATACTTGTTGACGGCCACGAGTTCAATGTCGTGGCCGCTATTCGATATAATTGCTTTTAGTCGTTCAGCATTCTCTATCATCTGTGATTTGCTTGCCATGACGGCTTGTGGCGAATGTCCATAGAAATATTCGCTCATATACGCCCTCCTCAATGAACCGCAGGTTCACTCTGTTCAGCGTCTTCCGGAGCAACCCACACAGATTGATAGCCCATCCGGAACGTGACGCCCTGTCTGCTGCACAGAATCGCCGCGCCAATCTCCTCGATCCAGCGCTTGGCCGACGGCGGCGGTACCAGGTTGCCGATGTACTCCCGCGCCTTTTTGTCCGATTTGACGCCAACCAGCTCGAACGGGCGTCCGTCCGGCATTCGCTGTGGCATGCCTTGCAGCATGGCAAGCTCAAATGTCGTCAGCGCACGGTGACGCGTTCCGTCCAGTGAAATGATGATCCAGACGCCTCGATCATAATCGCCGGGAATGCGCGGATCGGCGACGGATGACGTTCCAGAATGAACATCCCCGCTCGTTACGGTGCCCGCTGGATCCTGCCAAGGGATCACGCCGTACGTCCCGTTTCTGGGCGAACAGTTGACACGCGGATCGGCGATACTGCAAGCCGATTGCATGACTCGCTCGGTCGCCCGAATGGTCTTTGCGGGATCATTCCATCCCTGTACCCCATAGCAATCCGGGTAGAGCTCCGTCTTCACCCGCGGATCGCTGATCGACAGGGCACCGGTCTGAATGTCCGTTTGGCCGATAATCGTGCTGGCCGGATCCTCCCAGTCGCTCACCTTGTAGGTCCCCGGGTACTTTCCGGCCCACTTGTTGACGCGCGGGTCGTTAATCGCAATCCCGCCGCTGCCGAGTCTGGATCCAGTCACAACGGGAGCTGATTCGTCAAATCGGGAGATACGATAGGCATTGCCTTGCTTATTGTCGTTGTGCTTGATACGTGGATCAGCGATGCATGCTGCTCCATTGTTGGGCCCGACAGCTCCAGTGATTGAAGGACCTGTTTCGTCAAAATGATACAGCCGATATATATTTCCGTGGGTTGCCGGCTTGTAACCTGTTCTCGGGTCCGAAATGGCTGTCGCGCTATTACTACGCCCCGGGCCAGCGGCCCCGGTGATCGCCCGGGAAGGCTTTTCCCAATCCTCGACGCCATATGCACCGTTTCGCGGCTCGTGCTGCACCCGTAGGTTCCACCAGTCCAGGTCCTCAAGCGCCCGCCAGTCCTTGCCTGCTGGGATCGTCGCCAGCCGGAGAGCAACCAGCCACGAGAGCATCGGTTCACGGTGATGTCGTCCGCCTGCGGCCGTATCCCCGGGCATTGGCAACGGGCCAATCACGTCGCCGATCGTTTTCAAGGGCAGCTTTGTCGGCTCGAAGATTTCCGCCGGGCATTTGTCCGGATGCCTGGCGATAAGGATGTACCGCTTCCGCCGCGCGCCCAGCCCGCCGATCTCCCCGCAGCAGAAAACCGCTTCGCGTAGCAGATATCCCGCATCGATCATCATTTTTTTGAGCCGGTCGAGAATGTCTTTGCCTCGCGTCTGGATGCCTGGGACGTTCTCCATGAGCATGACCGGAATCGGGTCGTGTTCGAACGCCTTCAACGTCAGCTCTGTTTCTCGAAGCGCAAGCTGATTAAGCGCTTGGTACTTCTTTGATTTGGCTTTCTTCCCGCCAAGCAGTCCGGTAAATCCCTTGCAGGGTGCGCTCCGGAAGCTGATGTCAGGCGTCTCGTAATTGCAAGCTCGCCATATGTCGTCCGGTGTCATCTCGCGCCAATCTTCCGGCGGTTCATGGCCGTGCCAGTCAATGTATTGCTGACGGCTAAAAAAATCGAACTGGTAGCAAGGCGCCCCGGTAAATTCCTCGAAATTGCGGCACGCGTCAGGGTCGACGTCCATCCCGCAGACAACCTCGACTTCACCAACGACCCCGAAGGCTTCGGGGCGGGCCGCCTTTGCTCCGATGGCACCGCCTCCTAGCCCACAAAACGGGAAAATCGCTTTTAGTTTTTTGTTCATCCGGCCTGCTCCCGACCAGCCAGCAATTCCATATGCTGCTGGTTGTAATGGGCGAAAAAGTTTTTGACATATCTGATCACGTCGCGGCCGTCGGGGTGCAGGTCTTCGAGCTCGGCATAAATGAGCGCTACGAAGGATTGGATCAACTGGAACAACTCCATTGCTGCGCGCCCGCGATCCATGCTCGCCGACTCGATCTCTGAAGCGAAAAGCTCAACCATCCTTACGGTATCAACACGCTGTCCTATCGGATGCTCGCCCTGGAGGATCGGCA